>NZ_JBNHEQ010000130.1:0-16764 GCF_050016015.1 Dapis hubbardiae BLCC-M172 | reverse complement strand
TCCTTCTTCCTTCTTCCTTCTTCCTTCTTCCTTCTTCCTTCTTCCTTCTTCCTTCCTTCTTCACTTTTACAAGTTTAATCCAAAATTGGTAAAGCGACAAAAAAAGTGCTGCCCTTTCCCAAAGTGCTTTCTGCCCAAATTTGGCCTTCATGTTGTTGGACTATACTACGACAAATAGCTAAACCTAAACCAGTTCCTCCCTTTTGACGAGAGTCAGAAGCATCAACCTGTTGAAAGCGACCAAAAATACTTTCTATCTTATCAGCAGGAATACCTCGTCCTTGATCTTTGACCATGATTAAAACTTGATCGCCATAATTAATTCTACAAGCTGGCGCTACAGCACAATCACCTTGAATCCCACAAGTCAAATGATGGGAGTTATTAACTTGATTTTTATTGATTCGTTGTTTGCTGGCAGTTAACCATACAGTTTTTCCTGTAGAGGAATATTTGATAGCATTACTCAGTAGGTTAGTCAAAATTTGAATTAATCTGTCGGCGCATCCCCACAACTTAGTATCTATTGGTGTTACTGATAAACTGACTCCTATTTTCTCTGCTATAGGTTGCATTTCACTTGCTGCTTGCATCATCAATTCAGAAACATTGCAAGTTTGTTTAACCATTGTGACTTGATGAGAATGAAGACGCTCTAAGTCTAAAATGTCGTTAACTAACCTTACTAAACGATCGCTATTCGCAACAGCAATATCTAACATTCTTCTACCTCTTGTTGGTGCTTGATTTAGTAAACCACTTTTCAGTAAACCTAAAGCACCGTGAATAGAAGCTAGAGGAGTGCGTAATTCATGGCTCACTACAGAAATAAATTCATCTTTCATCTGTTCGACTGCTAGGCGTTCGGTAATATCTTTAAATGTCACAACCGCACCAGTAATTTTTCCCTGTTCTAGAATAGGTGTACTGACATATTCTACGGGAAAAAATGTGCCATCTCGTCGCCCAAACAATTCATCAGTAACTTGACAAACTATTCCTTTTTCTAAGGTTGTGTTAACCGCACAAGCTTGACTATTTTTTTCTGTAGAAATACGATTAGTTTTGTTGTTAGTTTGGTCTCCATAAATTATGAAATTCCAGTCATTATTTACCAGCTCTTTAATTCCATAACCAGTCATTTTTGCTGCGGCAGGATTAACAAAAGAAATTTTACTAAATATATCTATTACACAAATTCCTTCTCCCGCTGAGTCTAAAATTAATTGATGTTGGTGACGGAGTTGTTCTAAAGATTGTTCTACTTGTTTGCGATCGCTAATGTCACGGGCAATAGTTGATACTCCTATCACATTATTTTGAGTATCTTTAATTGGAGATATTGTTAAAGCTACATTTATGTGCTTACCGTCTTTTCTAAGATGTACAGTTTCATAATTATCTATACCAATACCGGCAGTAATATTTGCTAAAATTCGAGGAATTTCATTTGGTCTTTCTGGTACAGCTAACATGGAAATAGAATGACCTTTTACTTCAGAAATAGAGTAGCCATAAATTTCTTCTGCTCCTGAGTTCCAACTATGAATAATTCCTGCCAAAGTATTACCAATTATTGCATCATTAGAGGATTCTACAATAGAAGCTAACCTCATCATATCTTTTTCTGTTTGCTTTTGCTCTGTAATGTCACGCCCTAAAACGACAATTCCATTCCGTGTTCCATCTTCATAAAATAACGGCACTTTAGTTACATCATAAATTTTTACAGTTCCGTCTTTTTTCTGAATGACCTCTTCCCCCCTCGACAAACTTTTTTTGTTCCATGCTTCTTGATCGCTATGTTGGCAATTTAAAAAAGCTTCTTGATAAAAATCACTGATTTCTCCCAGTTCGGCATCTAATTTACCATGATAATCTACTTTTTCTATATCAAATAATTCTAGCATTGACTTATTAGCTTCTAGCCATTTTCCTGTACCATCTTTAAAACAGACAATATCTGGCATTGCATTAATTAAAGTGCGAAGCTTTAGAGAAGTTTCTTGGTATGTTTTCACCAGGTCTTGTAAAGCTTTTTCTGCTCGTTTACGCTCCCGTATTTCTGTTTTTAATTTAGCATTACTAGCTTTGAGGGATGCTATTAAATCTGTTTTATTTTTAGAAGTATCTTTAATCATTTTTTTGCCATCTTCAACTCAATAAAATCAAGAATAAATATTGATTATTCAAAAAAAAATCAAATACTTGGAGTCCGTTTGATCCGATTAATAATACGAGTGACTAAGTCAGAATATTTAAAAGGTTTACTAAGATAATCATCAGCACCAGCAGCAAAAATTTGATTATGAATATTAGGATCTTTGTGAGCTGTAATAAATACAACTGGAATGCCACTCCAATGAGGGTCATTACGAATAACTTTACACAAATCTATTCCGTTAAAATGTGGCATTTCTATATCTAAAATTAATAAATCTGGCGCTGTATCTTCCAAGGTTTTCCAGAAATATCGCTCATCATTCAGAGTAACCACTTTAATTCCCCACTGCGTTAGTATGTGTTTGATAACCTCTAAAGTTGGCAGATCATCATCTACTATCATAACAGTTCCGGGGATCTGATTTTTTCGCCAGATATCTAATACTATATCTATTACTTGAGCTGCTGGTAGTTGCTTTGTTAAATATGCTGATGCCCCTAATTTAGCAATCTTAATTCGATCGCTCAAGTCTCCCTGAGTATTAAGTACAACTACTGGTAAAAATGGCATCTGATTAGAAAATTTTGCTAATATTTTTTCCGCATTACTAGCAATTTCAAGGTCTAGTAATGCCACATTTGCAGAAAATAATAAATCTTGGCAATGAAAGTTGCAGTTATGATTAATAAAACCATCTATATCTGTAAGTAATGTAGAATTTTTCGCCACCATACATTCTACTTTTTTAGTAGTAGCTTCCTGCACTAATTCTTTGGCTAATAAATTATCTTCTAGTATTAATAATAATTTACATTCTTGGGAAAAACTATCTGTATACCTTAAATAAGTTTGTGTAGAGGATTTCGCATCAAGAGATTTGAGTTGCTGATTTAAAGTTTGTTTATTGCCTATATTACTATGCTGATAAATCTCGTTGCGTAGACTGATAACCAGTGTATATATATGACAACTTTGGGCATAATTTAGAGGTAGTTCTGGTGTCAATAAAGTTTCTATTTTTCTCGCCAAATCTGAGCCATAATTCAAACCAAATGTACCGAGAGAACCTGCTAATTTATGAGCTTCTTGTTGTGCTTGATGTTGCAAATTAGTCTCTAATTTTCCATTTTTTCCAGCTATTACTGCTTGTTCTACTACATCAATTCGCTCACTTATACTTCCCTTAACTCTATCCCAAATTTTATTTATTGACTGTTGCAGCTTTTGTTGAGATTCCTGAGATATATTAGGTTGATTTTTCTTCTTTTTTTTACTTTTTTTTAGTGGTAAATTATTCTTTTCTTGTTTAAGTCTATAGCCTAAACCATAAACAGTTTCAATTAAATCACTAGGGGCGCCTGCTGATTTTAATTTGTGTCTTAAGCCTTTAATATGTGCTCTAACAGTATCTTCTGTAGGTATGTCTTCTAAATCCCAAACCCGATCTAAAATTACACTACAACTAAATACTCTTTGGGTATTGTGCATCAACAGATTTAGTATTTCATATTCTTTAGGAGTAAGATTTAACTGCTTGTCATTGTAACTAACTTCACAACTTTGAGGATTTAAACATAAACCACACCATTTCTTAATGACAGAAGCAGACTCATTTCCCCGTCGTAATAATGCTCTAATTCTAGCTAAAAGTTCTTCCAAATTAAATGGTTTAACTACATAATCATCAGCTCCAGCATCTAAACCCTTTATTTTATCTTGACTGTTATCGCGAGCGGTTAAAAGTAAAATAGGAATTTTTTTATTAATAGAGCGCAACTTTTGACATAGAGTAATACCGTCTAATTTGGGCAGCATTAAATCTAATAAAATTAAATCATAATTACAAGCTTGAGCTTGCTGCCAACCCGCTTGACCATCTGTGGCTATATCAACTATAAAGAGTTCTTTGGTTAAGGCATCAGCTAAAGTTTCGGCGATAATTTTATCATCTTCTACAACTAAAATTCTCATTGATTGCCTGTTTTAAATAATTGTAGTTAGTGTTGTTTTGATAAGGTTTTTAAATCTCTAATTTTTACTAAAGTTTGATTTTTTTATATTTACCTGTTTGATAACAACTAACTATCTTATCTATAGTTTTTTTATGCTGATTCCTAGCTAACAATATACAGCTTTTTTTTAGCAGTGAACAAGTATATTTTTCAATAAACTATATTTTTTTTGTTGATATTATAATGATAGTTAGCAGATTATCTTTTGAATTTTACCGAAAAATAAAGGTATAAAGCCTCTCCTTTTAAGGAGAAACAAGCGGTCGTTTGCGGAGCATTCCGTTAGGATGGGATGGCGTTTGCTAACGCAAAGCTCCGCTTTATATGTCGCGCAGCGAAACGCGTTTGCGGAGCATTCCGTAGGAAAGCGTCCCGGAGGGAACGGTCTCCCGCTCTTTCAGAGCCACTCCGTTTTTCATGTCGGCGACAGCCGTTAACGTTTGCGAAGCATTCCGGAACGGAAAGTTGTGCGCCAGCTAAACGCCATATCCAATCGACCAAGAGAGAAAAAATTTTCCTTTTATTCAATCCTCTTCCTTTTAGGGAGAGGTAATTATCAATTATCCATTATCAATTATCAAAAGTTATCAATATGGTTCCAATATATTATGATAACACGATAATTAATTATTTAATTGTTGATAAAAATGTGTAACTTAGATTGATAAATTTTCCACCCACATTTAAAAGTAATGTGAGTGGAAAAAATATGCTTACATTACAGAATTAACTTCAGCAATTTCAGGAATTTCTTCCCGAAGTTTGCGCTCAATACCCATTTTCAGAGTCATTGTAGAACTAGGACAAGAACTACAAGCTCCTTGTAATCTGAGATTAACTATTGGACCGTCAATGTCTACTAATTGTACGTTACCACCATCCGCTGCGAGATAGGGACGTAACTCATCTAATACAGTTTCAACATTTTCAGCAGTAAGTGCTTTACTCATTTTTTTCTCCTTGTTTTGTTCGATTTATTATGTATAGTAGAATTATAGTTAATTCTAACTGACTGAACATGGAAATAAACCAAAAGTTCAAGTTTTTATACAACTGCTGGTTCTAATAGTTTTATATTAGAATAGTTAAATTCAGTAGTTGTTTTTTGACCCTTTTCTGTAGAGTTAACAACTTGGGTAGTCATTATGTAGTAGTTGCCAATTTTTTCATAAGAGTCCTCAAATTCTAGTTTCCTAATTACTTCATTGGTTTGAGGGTTACGGAAAATGGCGTTATAGTGAGTAGCAATACAACCTTCTGGTGTCTCCAAGCTTTTATGGGTGTTAATCACGAAGGCCATCCGACCCATTACTCGACTAACTAGACAAATTTCTTTGCCTCTAACTTTGTAATTTGACCCCATGGCATCCCCTTCAACGAGAATTTCAACTGCACCTGTGTCATCACTATTACCAAGACTAAAGCTATTTTTACCGTGGGATGCTTCAAATGATGAACGTTTGCGGTGAGTTACTACGTCCCTTAGTTGAGTATAAACGCTTTGTTGTACTTCTTCGTCTGGGATGCCAGTGACTTCTACAGTAAAATCTGGTTTTATGCAAATTTGGCCATTGTAGATTTCTGACCCTTGTTTAAGTTCGATATTAGCACTACAACCAGGAAAATTAGGGTCCCAAGTGTAACGATTTTCGTAGGCAGCTTTAAATAAATCACGAGCATTTTGCTCAGTCATAGAAACCTCGTTTTCTAGAAATTTTATTCTATGATTCTACCATGAAATAGTAGTTTTGGCATTTCTTAAGACTATTGGAAATGACAAGTATAACAATTCTGTTACAGTAATAATATTTTGGTGCAGATTGGGAGTTGCCGAGTCAGTATTAACATACTGATAATTTACATATTTTTCAGTTGATTTTAGCTATTATTTAATTATTTATATATTATTGAGAATTGTTATAAATATAAAACATTAACATCGCAAAAATCATACTAATTTTAAATTTATTTGAAAGCTTCCTTCAATCATACGATACTACAGGATTTAATTGATGATTAAAAGCTTAAATAATCTGAAAAATAATATTTTTTATTTATTCACAAAAAAATATTCTTATAGTTATTAGCAATTACTAAAATTAAAAAGGCGGTAATTTGTAATTGCTACTAAATAAAAAACATGATATAATTATAAAAATATATTTTTTGCATAAGCACCCCATTGACAAGCAGAAAAAACAAGGTGGTACTATTAATATGAAACAAGACCTTTCCAGTCACGGCTATGAAATTATTAGAGAAATGGAACGTCACCAACAGCAGGGAGAAGTTTCATATCAGGGACTAGCTGTTAAACAAGACCAACAAGTTGTCATCAAAGAATTTCGTTTTGCAGATGGTGAAGCTAATTGGGCAGGATTTGAAGCTTATGAACGGGAAGTAGAAATTCTTAAACAACTACAACATCCCCGCATTCCCAACTATATTGATGCCTTAGAAACTCCTGAAGGATTTTGTTTAATTACAGAATATCAAGAGGGAAAATCTTTAGCAGAAAGAAGAAGTTTTACCCCAGAACAAATTAAGCAAATTGCTATTTCAATTTTAGAAATTTTAGTTTATTTACAAAAGCATACACCGCCAATTATTCATGGTAATATTAAACCAGAAAATATATTAGTTGCTCCCCATGCAAACGGTGAAAGATTCCCTACTGCATATTTAATTAATTTTGGTTTTGCCCGTATGGGAATAGAAGAGAATTTAAGTGAGGGTTTCAGTGGTACGCCAGGGTTTATGCCACCAGAACAAGAATTAAATGGCACAGTCACTATTAATTCTGATTTATATAGTTTGGGTGTAACTCTAATCTGCTTGCTTACAGGTACTCCCACTACAGATGTCAAAAAATTAATTGACCGCAATTATCGCTTTAATGTCAAAAAATTAATGCCACAACTGAGTACATTATTTACAATGTGGCTAGAAAAAATGGTATCTCCTAACGACAAAGACCGTTTTGACAATGCAGCAGCAGCTTTAGCTGCACTCAAACCAATTCCTGTTTTTGGTGATGCTGCTAATTTTAAGAATGTGGCGATGGCAATGCAGCCTGTAAAAGCATCTGCCATGGTAGGAGTTGCTAGTATTGCTGCTCTTGCCATCATGGCGACAAGTTTAACAGCTTTCCGACAGCAACGATATCAAACGAATTTTCAGAGAACACAAAGACCTCAACGAGAAAGAACGATCGCCAGATTTTCTGGTAACAGCTCAATTGCTAAATTGCGAGCAACTTCAGAATGTTACGGTTGTAACTTCCGTGGTGCAAATTTAGCAGCTCTTAAACTGGAAGATGCTTATTTGCGGGAAGCAGATTTACGGAAAGCTAATTTGAGGGGTATTGAACTTAAGGGGGCAAGATTACAAAATGCAAACCTCAAGGAAGCCCAACTGCAAGGAGCAAATTTAATCAAAGCTAAACTCGAGGATGCAAATTTGTCTCGCGCTAGTTTAGAAGGTGCAAATTTAACCCATTCTAATTTCCAAAATGCCACATTGGAAAGAGCTTCTCTTGGTGGAGCAAGTTTACGTCGAGCAGTTTTAGAAAGTGCTAACCTACGGCAAGCTAATTTATCTGGTGCAAATTTAACCCATGCAAATTTGCGTGCTGCTAATCTCCATGGTGCTAATCTTAATGATGCTAATCTCACTAGAGCTAATTTAAAGGGAGCTAACCTGAAGAATGCTAATTTAAGTGGTGCAAAGATGCATCGTGCTAGTCTCCGAGGTTTAGACCTCAGAGGTGCAACCTTAATAGATGCTAGTCTCAGGAGAGTAGATTTAGTAGGAGCAAATTTAGCAGGTGTTAAGTTAATGGATGCTGATCTTGAGGGAGCTAACTTGAAAGGAGCTAACCTGAAGAATGCTAATTTACTAGGTGCAAATCTGGAAAAAGTAAATTTGGAAGGTGCTAATTTGCAAGGTGCAATTATGCCTGATGGTAGTTTAAATGAGTAGATGGTGAGCTAGTAGGGGTTTGTTTCAGTTATCAGTAGTGACCGTTGAAGCATCCGGATTAAAATACTGAAGTTGATTTTTTTCATCCTCTTACAGCGCTTTTCGTTTCAGTAGACCACAGTAGGGACGTTGCATAACAAAAATGCGAAACGTCCCTACTGGGTTTTGGTTGTGAAGATGTGGTTCATCAACTTGAAAAGCGCTGTAAGTATTCTTGTCTGTTCCCTGTTGCCTACCTTTGCTATACAATACCGATGCTAGCGGACATGATATGATGAGCTATTTCTGTACTAATCGACCTTCAACGTGACTGTTGAGATTTTGATGAGAACCAAAATATTCTTCTAGCACATCTTGGGAAGAAGTTGTCAATACTTTTTCGTTACCTAATTTTGTCAGTTCTTCAGCTGTTATATTTAAACTCTCAACAGAATTTTTGACATGATATTCCTGGAGACAAAGAGTGTATTGGGAATCATCTTCTACAACTTTTCCCTTAATTTTCAAAGATTCCAGCTTTTTGTCAGCATCATTATAAACTGCCTCCACCCCTTTGTTAACTTGAAAATAATTACTTTCACCAGGAATTCTGTTTTCCGGTCTCATAAAATATGCAAATATCTGCTTCAGTTGTGTTCCAGTAACTTTAGCCACAGAAAGAGGACCGTCATAAGGGTAAAGTTTTTTGAGATCGTTTAATGTTATTGAAGGTCCTAATTCTGTACCACGAATTGAACCACTGCCCACCAACACGACATCAATCATCTGTATTTGGGCAAAAATATCAGCTATTAAGTTACCTAACTCAGTTTCTCGCTCGCGAACAGGATGTACAAGTTGACGTGCTAACCGCCCAATGAGTCGATTATATTTGCGGTCTACTTCTTCTTTGAAGGAAGCTATAAACTTTTTCAGGTCTACATCGGGTTCGGCAAGATTGTCATCTACTGGTATAAGTTGCCATTTCCATTCGACAATACTATTGGTATCGTCATCTACAACAATATCAAAACGTCCAATTTGGTTTGTACCAACTCCCGCTTGTGTAATCAGAATGTCGTTCACTTTTGCTGGTTGGTCTAAGAATGTGTGAGAATGTCCACCAATAATCATATCTACACCCCATTCTGGCTTTAGCATTGCAGCTAATTTTTGATCTTCTTCAAAACCGATATGAGTTAACAAAACTGTCAGGTCAATATCTTCATTTTTGTATGCGTTGCAAATCTTACCCACTTCTGTAGCAGCATCTTGCAGCTTAACGAATTCGCCGATACTGGTATCTAATCTTAATGACTTTAAAACCTCTTCTGTGACAATACCCATGAACATGATATTAAACCCATCTACGTTCAGGATTAGATAGGGATTCATTAACCGTTTATTATATTTTTTAATATATAAGTTGGCATTTATAATGGGAAAGTTTGCCATCTTTTCTAGGAATAGTAAGTGGGAAAAACCATAATCTAATTCATGGTTTCCTATAGTTACTACATCTGGGGCTAAATAGTTCATAATTTCTATAGTTGAAATGCCCTTATATTCTGTATCAATCATAGAACCCTGAACCATATCACCAGAAATAACAAATAGCACATTTTCCTCTTCCTGGCGTACTTTTTTTAGATACCCTGAGATTAGCGACATTCCACCAATGAGATGACCTTCAGCACCTTGAGTTTCTGCTAAAAAATCTCCGTGCATATCATTGGAATGTAAAATTGTAAATTTTTTAAGTTTTTCTGTGGCAACTACCATTTTTTACCTCTAATAATTAGCTAGCTCTTAGAATTCAGCTATCAGCTATCAGCTTTTTTGAGCTTGGGTTTAAATCCCCTTTCCATTCGGGAATGCTCTGCAAACGGGCACGTTTACTGCTGAGTGCTGACCACTTTTTTAATCGAAGGTTTGGGGTTATTTATCTGTTAATTGATTACAGATAAATAACTATCTTTCCAGTTATAGCTTACAAAGATTCGTTTTATACTTTAATTTTTTTGAACTTATACTAAGTATTCTAACGACTAATATGTATTTTTTATAAAATTAAATATTTACATACTAAAGTGATCTTTACTTATTTTTTCCCATATCCCATATTATAGAGTTTATTCTTAGGCGATCATACTGACGCTATCTTCAGCAAACGCTAGTTTTTCTCTACCGATAATCATCAATAATATAAATATCCGGACGGTTATAACCTGGTTCATTAGGATTGTGCATTGCTACTCCTAATGTCTCAATTTTAAACCCCATATTTAATATTTGAATGTAGGCTTGTTGACGACTTGTATTGACTCCGACTACAAGTTTAGACATTCCCATAATATTGCTAAAATTTTCACATTCATTCAATAATTTTCCAAAGCGTTCCGTCTCTTTTTTCCCTGAATTAACTGCACCAAATTTAATATAGCAAGTATCACTTCCTGCTTCGGTATATGCACCATAATGACAAATAGCAAATCCTTCTAAATTACCATTTTCCCAGAGAAATAAAGTATCTCCTAATCTTTGATTTGCTACTGCTAAAATTTCTGACTGTAAATCTAGTCCGGGATAAATATTATTAGTTAATTCTTGGCTTGCTAGTAAATATTCTTTTTGTTGTTCTGGGGAAATTTGCGAATATCTAATGCTTTGTAACTGCTGCTGTTTTTGAGAAACAGATTTAGCACAAATGGCAGTTAAAAAACGGGGCATAAAGCCAAATTTTTGATAAAAATATAAATGTTTAGGACTGCGGGAAAAGGTCATTTCAGTTATCAGTTATCAGTGAACCTCCGACTAAAGCCGGAGGCTTTAAATACTGACGTTGGATTTTTTCATCCCCTTTTAAGAGGGTCAAAAAAGAGAATATTTCTGATGTTAATCCCGATGCTTTCTTACGGAATGCTGCCCAAACAGCTAGAATTACTGATAACTGATAACTGTTAACTGATAACTGAAAAGACCTACTAATTGACCGTCTATTTCTGCTGCAAAAGCAGCTTTTGGATAAGCATACCAACGCTGCATATAGTTAGTATTACCAGAGAATTTCATTGGGTCTTGCAAACCTAAAAATGTACCAAAAGCCAATCGAAATATTCGATCCGCTTTGGGCAATTCATGTTCTTGAAGTAAGGGAATGTTAGTTTCATTCATTTAATTTTTTTGATAATTGCTTTGCTCGAAATACTTTCATTTTTCTGTTTTGAGAAAAACATAATTGGGAAAAATATGACTTTTGACTAACAATAGATTAAATAGTAGAAAAAATAAATTTATTAGTCAAACATAGAATTACTTCTAATTTTTAACTTTTGACTTAAGAGAAACAGTTAACATATAATAACTACGATTAAGGATGTAATTTCATCCCCGTAAATGGAGATTTAAGCCTTGGGTATAGAACTGCGCAGTTATGTATTTATAGACAACTTGCAACCTCAGCACGCGGCCTACATTGGTACAGTGGCCCTTGGCTTTTTACCATTACCAGGTGATACTTCCCTATGGGTAGAAATTTCTCCAGGTATTGAAATTAACCGTATTACGGATGTGGCCCTCAAATCTAATTCTGTTCGGCCTGGGGTTCAATTTGTGGAACGACTTTATGGTTTACTGGAAATTCATTCTAGTCGTCAGGGAGATACAAAAGCTGCTGGTCAAGCAATTTTGCAAGCTTTGGATGTGCAGGAACGCGATCGCCTGAAACCTCGTATTGTCTCTAGTCAGGTGATCCGTAATATTGACTCTCACCAAGCACAGTTAATTAATCGTAATCGTCGAGGCCAGATGATTTTGGGTGGCCAAACTCTCTATGTTTTGGAAGTCCAACCTGCTGCTTATGCTGCTTTAGCGGCCAATGAAGCTGAGAAGGCTGCTTTAATTAATATCTTACAAATTCAAGCGGTCGGTAGTTTTGGACGGCTTTATTTGGGAGGAGAAGAACGGGATATTTTGGCAGGTTCTCGAGCTGCTTTAGAGGCGATGAAAAATGTTTCGGGTCGAGAACATTCTGACCAACGTCAAGAATAAATTACATAATTTTGAGTATTAATTTTTTTTGGATATACAATTTATCTTAGTTGAGCAATGTGTGGTTAAATTTATATATAGCAGTCTGCAACTTTATCGGGTACAAAATTATGGGGAAGTAGGGAAAAGGGTCGAGATTAATTTTAATAATATTTATTTGTAAGAGATTGAATGTATCAGGAAATATAAAAAGGGGATAGGGAACAGGGAACACTTAACTGGGAACAGGTCATTTCAGTTATCAGTTATCAGTGAACCTCCGACTAAAGCCGGAGGCTTGAAATACTGAAGTTGGATTTTTTCATCCCCTTAAAAGGGGAGGCTTTAGACCTTATTTTTTGGTAATAAGAAATTAAGACAACTATTTGTCACTTAAAAATCTAGGAATAGTATGTACTTTTCCTCCTCTGGATATTTACCAGATTTTAACCTTTTGAAGTCTTACCTATTTTAGATTTTAGTCACTCTAAGCTCTCTTAATATTTGTTTGACAAACAGTCTCTAATAATACAATTAATAATTATTCCCAATTTTTTCTGATACCTGCATAAATCAAGTTATATTTGATTTGGTAAAGGGAGGATTTTAACCAAGATATTTAATTAATAATCATTAATTATTCGGTAAGTGCATCTTCAGAGAAAATTATTAGTGCCATGTCAAGGCTTAAATGTTATTTTAGGAAAATGGTACGATGCTGATTTTTAAAAGCTTGGCATCAAAAATATATTCCACTACTTTAAGCTTTATACAAGACAAAAATAGAAAGTGTACCTTACTATCCTGAAAAGTGCTGTATTTATTTCTGGAAAAATTCTAATCTAATATAAAATTTATACAGTTATTTTGTATAAGCAAATATTGGCTATTTTAGCTAGTATGATAATTAGGTACAGATACTAAAATTTGTATAATCTTAATTAGGACTTGCTGATTAAATCTAAAAGCTATTGACAGATAAAGGCTAAAGCCTTTTTAGGTCTTGGAAAAGTACAAGGTTTTTGTTTTCTAGAGCTGCAAAAAGTTAGGATTTTGGGTTGACGCGAGGCAAAAAAATCAAGGGATAATTTTTCCTCTTGCCTCCTCTAAATTCCCCATTTATTCTGACTCCTGACTCCTGACTCCTGACTCCTACCCTCACCGATAAGACTTTTTCAGCAAACCCTAATTATATTCAAAATTGTTCCTTAGATAGAAATTGCTAAAAATTTAACAATGTCGGAAAAACTTAAGTTAATGGTTGTTGATGATGAACCGAATAATTTAGATTTACTCTATCGAACTTTTAGACGTCAATTTAAAGTTTTTAGGGCAGAAAATGCTAGTTTAGCTATGGAAATTCTCGAAGCTGAAGGGGAAATGGCTGTAATTATTTCTGACCAAAGTATGCCAGATATGACGGGTATTCAATTTCTTAGACAAACAAAAGATAGCTTTCCTGATACTATTAGGATTTTGTTAAGTGGTTATGCTGAGGAACAAATAGATTCTGAAGTTGATGAGATACAAAAGGCTGATATTTTTAAATGTGTAACTAAACCTTGTTCTCCTCAAGAACTCAAGGATGTTCTGCAAGAATCTCTGGAAGTATATAAAAGTAAGAAAGGTTTATAAGTAAGAAGAAAAGAACTGAAACTTTTCAATGAATCTCAGGAATATAATGACTGAAAAATCTTGATTTTTATGGGTAATTGTTTATCTATTATAGTGGTTATTATATAGTAGTATTCAGCATCAACTTTTTGATCAAAATTACATAATTATGTCTATGTCTAAAAGTATTCCCAAAATTGGAAATCAGATTCTACCCTCCAGTGGGGAAATATTTGCTAAAAACTGGCAGATATACCAGAAAATTATCAAACATAATCACATGAGACATAAATAAATGTATGATGTCTTACATCAATTTCTTCTCAATTATCCAGTTAAACCATTTTCTTTTTTAGACCTCGGTTGTGGTGACTTATCAACCATAGCACCTTGTCTTCTTGACAGTAATATCTGTAGTTAAAATGGTGTTGATTTATCATCACAAGCATTAGAAATTGCTCAAGAAAATATTGCCGATATTCCTGGTAAAAAAAATTTAATTACAGGCAATGTCATCAATGTAGTTAAAGAATTAGTCTCTAGTAAAAGCTTAAAAGTTGACATTACTTTTTCTTCCTATACTATTCATCACTTAAACAGATTAGAGAAGCAAACTTTAATTAATGGTATTTGGCAAATACTGAATCCTAATTCCTGTTTTATTTTGATTGATGTTTTTAGAGGGGAAGGAGAAAGTCGCGATTACTTTTTAACAAAATATTTGCAAAATATCACTACCAATTGGTTTAGCTTGACTAAAGATGAAATAGATATGCTAATTACACATATAGAAAATTACGATTTTCCGGAAACAGAAAATACAATTATCAATCAAGCTAAAAATGCTGGTTTTAGCAAATGTGAGTTGATTTATCGAGACCAAAAACATCCTAGATACTTATTAGTTTGTTATAAATAAGTATGGTTTACTGAAAAACTCTTTTTCCTCTCTTTATCCCTGAGAAAGTTGCACATCGCCTTGAGATAGAAAATTTAATTAAAATTTGTTAAGATATACAATGCTTGAGAGTCAATATTAATAATTTGGCCATAAAAAACTTAACTTGCTGTTAACCTACCTAGGAGATAAATTATAAATGCTGAGATTAGAACATATAAGTAAAATATATCCTACAGGTGTTGTTCTTAAAGATGTTAACTGGGAAGTTAAACCAGGCGATCGTATTGGTTTAGTTGGTGTTAATGGAGCTGGAAAATCAACTCAATTAAAAATTATTAATGGGGAAATGGAACCTACTTCTGGAGAAGTTATTCGCCCTGCAAGTTTACACATTGCTTATCTAACTCAAGAATTTGAAGTAAATCCTAATCGTACAGTTAGAGAGGAATTTTGGACAGTATTTACAGAGGCTAATAAAACTCACGAATCTCTTCTAGAAGTACAGCGAGAAATGGAAACTGCTACTCCAGAAAAATTAGATGAACTTATTCATAAATTAGACCGTTTACAACGACAATTTGAAGCTTTAAATGGTTATGGTTTAGATGCAGAAATTGAAAAGATATTGCCAGAAATGGGGTTTGAGTCTGAGGATGGCGATCGCTTAGTTAGTGATTTTAGTGGTGGTTGGCAAATGCGGATGAGTTTAGGAAAAATTCTTTTGCAAAGTCCAGATATCTTACTACTTGACGAACCGACTAACCATCTAGATTTGGAAACAATAGAATGGCTAGAAAATTATTTAAAAAATTTAGTAACTCCTATGGTTGTAGTTTCCCATGACCGGGAATTTATTGACCGTCTTTGTACTCAAATTGTGGAAACTGAAAGAGGTGTTTCTACTACTTATTTGGGTAATTATTCAGCTTATTTAGAACAGAAATTAGAAAATCAAGCTGCACAACTTAGCACTTATGAACGACAACAAAAAGAAATAGAAAAGCAACAGGCTTTTGTGGAAAGGTTTCGCGCTAGTGCTACTCGTAGTACCCAAGCAAAAAGCAGAGAAAAACTGTTAGAAAAAATAGAAGTTGTAGAAGCTCCTACCGCAGGGTTGAAAAGTTTAACTTTTCATTTTCCGCCAGCGCCTCGTAGTGGTCGAGATGTAGCAATAATTAAAGATTTAGTTCATACTTATGATGATAAAATTCTCTTTTTAGGGGCAAATTTAGAGATAGAAAGGGGAGATAGAATTGCTTTTTTAGGACCGAATGGTTGTGGTAAATCTACTTTACTACGAATGATTATGGGATTGGAAAAACCCACGGAAGGTACAGTTGAATTAGGTAAATATAATGTTATACCTAGTTATTTTGAGCAAAACCAAGCAGAAGCTTTAGACTTAACAAAAACTGTAATGGAAACTATCCATGATGAAGTACCTGATTGGAAAAATGAGGAAGTAAGAACTTTACTTGGTAATTTCTTGTTTAGTGGGGATACGGTATTTAAAAAAGTAGCTGCTTTGAGTGGTGGAGAAAAGGCTCGTTTGGCTTTAGCAAAAATGCTCCTTAAACCAGGAAATTTTATGTTATTAGATGAGCCGACAAATCATTTAGATATTCCAGCAAAGGAAATGTTAGAATCAGCATTACAAAAATATGATGGAACTGTAATTATTGTTTCTCACGATCGTTATTTTATCTCTCAAGTTGCTAATAAAATTGTGGAAATTCGAGATGGTGAATTTTATCCTTACTTAGGAGACTATCATTATTATCTAGATAAACTTGAGGAAGAAAAAGAAGCAAAAAGGTTAGCGAAAATAGCCGCGGAAAAAGCTGCTAAAAAAGCTGAAAAGGTTGCTAAGAAAAGACAGAAACAAAAAGAAACTCAAAAGTCAAAGGCTAAAAGTAAAAAGTAAGAAAGAAGTAAGTCAAAAGTCAAAACTAAGAAAGTAAGAATAATTTAAGCAAGGAAATTATTTAAGAATATACTAATTCATTAATGAATAATAAATAATGGATAGTGGATAATGGATAATGGATAATGGATAATGGATAATGGATAATGGATAATGGATA
>NZ_JBNHEQ010000129.1:41065-52521 GCF_050016015.1 Dapis hubbardiae BLCC-M172 | reverse complement strand
CCCATCTCCCCATCTCCCCATCTCCCCATCTCCCCATCTCCCCATCTCCCCATCCATCTACCATTACTATGCAGGACTACCCTTTTTTTTTAATTGTTATAGCGTTTCTCAGTAAGCGTGAGGTACATTTTTATCTTTCTTCCCTGTTATTTGTTCCCTGTTGCCTATTATTTGTTGTCTCTTATTTGTTCCCTGTTGCCTAAAGTATAGAATTTTGTACCTAACGCTTTTTGGGAATTGCTATATTAGACATCTCCATAAGTTGAATACTTATTGTATAGTTATGGGAGATGGAGATATCTAAAAATTTTTGGCAATAACTTAAGATGGAACATTATAAGTCTTAAAGCCAGGAAGCCAGCTCCTTCCATCGGTAGTGCAGAGCGCGTAATGTGTGGGATAAGTCGCGTATGGCTCGCTAATATAATCTCAAAGCACTGATATATAAAGGTTAAGCGCCCAGATGGTCGCCAAGGGGGTGCCAATTTTTTAGCCTTTGAGACTAAAAGGTTAGGACGACTGGCAGAATTGCACAAAAAGATAGAGGTACAATTATTCCTGCAAATGTTCGGACGTCTTCCCACACTTGCCACACTTGCCACACTTGCCACACTTGCCACACTCCCCACACTCCCTTGACGCACTACCCTCCCATCTATCGCGCCCAAAAAATTCTACTGACTCCTGACCAAAAAAAAAGGTCTCAAGCCTCCCCTTTTAAGGGGATAAAAAAAGAGAATATTCCTTATGTCAAGCCTCTGGGTTTAGCCAGAGGTACTGTTAACTGATAACTGATAACTGATAACTGATAACTGATAACTGATAACTGAAATGACTTCCAGCTAAAAGCTGTTAACCGTTCTTATAAACCAAGATTTCCCATAAAAAAATGTAATAGAGCAAATTGTCAAAAATTCTCTATGATATTCTGTATGTCCCCTGCTACCCTTTGTGTAAACCCAGGCGTGAATATCTACAGGAAATTTAAGTTTTTTCCCGCTTTTAAGCCTTTTCTCCTAGATAAGTAAAGCTTTCTTCCTTATCCATATTTTATAATACTGATGCTACAGGAGATGATATTAGCTGATAATTCTTGAATTATTTTGAACTAACCATAGAATCACGTTCTGCCAACAGACGACGTAATTCTTTTTGTCGAGTGCTATCTAGTGGAAAGTTCCAGATAAAGATCGCTGCTAAAAGACTAATTGGAATAGGTACAAAAATAAACATATATTTAAGTGCTTCTATTGCTGTGGCAGTATTTTCACCCCCAGGAACAAAACCGATCCAATCTAAAATAGGATAAACTATCCCAACTCCCAAAGCAGAACCAACTTTGTTAGTCATAGTTAACAGAGAATAATAAAGACCTGTGCGTTGTGTTCCTGATTCCAAGTTATCATGATCTGTAAGGTCTGCCATAATTGAGCGCAATAAAAACGCTCCTGCACCAGATTCGATGCCGAAAAGAATATTAAATAAGGTATACAACCATAAGTTTCCTGGTTGAACAAGCAATAGACTGACAAGAATTACACAACCATACATTTTAGCAACACCAAAAGTCCGATGCTTCTCCAACTTATAACTAAGACGCATCCAAAGAGGAATGCCACAAAAACTAGCTACAAAATAGAGTAAGAGCATCAAACTAGACCATTCACCTAGTTGCATAACATAAGTTACAAAAAAAATGTAGATTGAACCAACAATTCCCGGAGCAAGACCAATCATTAAATCTGCTATTAGCACTCGTATTAGCAGTTTATTTTTCAACAGCAGAGAGGTTGACTGCAAGAAACCAAGTTGACAAGATGGTGCCACAGGTCTTTCTTTGACATTACAAACAGCGATCGCTACAGTGATGGGGAGCAATATAATTGTAAACCAACCCATAGCAGCAACTTTAGTTCCACTATCAGCTCTTCCAGTCTGTTCTAGAATAGTCGGAAGTATCAAAACAGCTAACATACCAAATACTAAGGCAAATTCTCGCCAACCTTGAACTCGCGCCCGTTCATAATAATCTGATGATAATTCTGCACCCCAAGACATATGAGAAATACTCAGCAGAGTCCAACCGACATACAACAACAGCATCCAAAACAGAAGATAATTTCCTGTGACTGGTGCTTCCGGCATAAACACTTTGTAAACGCAAATCATTAAAATAGGAACGGATAATATAATCCAATGACGCCGACGACCTAGAGGTGTTGTTACCCTATCGCTGATAACACCAAGAACTGGATCGGTAAAAACATCCCAAAAGCGGGTAATCATAAAAACTGTGCCCACCAGAGAAAGGCCCAGTCCCATTTCTTCTGCATAGAATGGCGGAAGATAAACTAAAAGGGGAAGGCCAAGAGCAGAAAGGGGTATTCCAGGAGAGACAAAGGCTGCAATAGTTTTTTTGGTGAGATTCATCTTGTGTTATTATTTATGGCCTTGGGAGCAAAATATAAAATTATATTTCATTTTAGGCAGATGAATTAAAAATGACACTAAGTTCTATATTTACTTAAGATAAAGAGATTTATGAGGTTATTGTGATGCGATCGCGGTTTTTTATTTTTATAGAACTTGTAAACCAGAGAAAATTAATAACCTAAATCTTGGAGTAGAAAACTTGATTTAGTAGAAGAATTTATAGGAGCAAGGGATGAATTAGGAAGAGCAATAATTATTAAGTTAACACAGAACGATGTGTAATTAATTTTGTTTATGAACTTACAGCAAATTTCAGGTATGTGAGGTACAACGAAATAAAAAGCTTTTTAACACAGGCATCTTACCTGTCACGGTTGTACCCTATACTAATTCACTTTCAAAATCTCACAATAAGCTCAAATTACTATAATTATTCGGCATTGGTGAAATAAGGTATGAAATTCTTATGGTCGTAATATTAATAGTAAGGAAAAAAGCTCTTTTAACTCCTAACTCCTAACTCCTAACTCCTAACTCCTAACTCCTAACTCCTAACTCCTAAAAATCATACAATCATTCACCAACGCCAATTATTCATTATTAATTATTAATTATTAATTTTTTAATATAGCTTATATCCTCTTGCTTAATCAGTTAAAAAGTCACCTGCTTAGGGACAAGGTTTTAGACCCAATTTTTCGGTAAAAAAATACAGCATATGCCATTACTGTTTGGAAATATCAAATTATTCAGTCAATTATATAAGACCTAAGCGTATCTCCATAAAATAGGTCGGAGGGAGAATTAATTGATAAAAAATGGGTAATAATTGATTTGATGATTGGATCAGTGGGAGATATCTAATACACCCCATCTCCCCTACTCTCAATCTCTAATTTTAAATATATCCCTTCAGGGGTTTTATAAATGCGCCCTGCTGGAATCGAACCAGCCTTAAAGCGAATTATGAGCTCGCTGCCTCCCCAATCGGCCAAAGGCGCTTATTTCTATCATCTTATAATATAAGGATATCAGGCAAGTTTAAGATAACCTTAGACTATTTTTTGATTATAACATATTTTGCTAACTTTAGTTAAAAGTCAACATAAAATTAGAATAGGTAAGTTTGGACATTAATACATACAAATAATTTATAGTATATCATAACAAAAAACAAAATCATACCTTAGAAAGAAAAAACTATGAATTCTAGTATTTTACTAACTCTAGGTCTGCTGGTTCTAATGTTTAGTGCTGGTTTGGGTAGTGCTTCTTGGGGATTTAAACTGGGCCGGGAAGCCTTAAAAGGAATTACTCAACCAGATACTCGTCCTACCAATAATTTAGTAGGTGCTAAAGACAGTTCAAATCGTCGAGAAGAAGTAGTGATGTTAAAGGAGGAAAAAATTATTATCAATGTAAAAAATACTATTCTCAATGGTGGAATAGCTGAGAAAAAAACTGCTAAAGAAAATTCCCAGAAAAAAACAGCTAAAGCCAAGTCTTCTCAAGAAACTAAATCCAAACAAAGTTTTCCAATTGTGAGTAGTGATGCTGGAGTAATATTGGAAGTTAATGATGTTCGTAAGTGGGGAAATTCTCTAGTCTTGGATGTTAATTTAAAAAATGAAGGAGATCGAGCTGTAAGATTTTTATACAGTTTTTTGAATATTACAGATCAACAAGGAAGAGTTCTCAGCGCCAGTACAGAGGATTTACCAGGAGAATTACCGCCCAATGGTAGAAGATATTATGGTATTATTACAATCCCAATTAGTTTATTAGATAATGCTAAAGAACTTTCCCTAGAACTTACAGATTATCCAGCTCAAAAGTTAGATTTGAAAATGTCTAAAATTAAAATAGATTAAGTTGATTTTGAATTTTGAGTGAGGAGGCTTTAAACCGAATTTGTCGATCAAAAATTGTAAATTTTAAACATGAAAATGTTCATAGGTCTGAGGCAAAATCAATGGCAGTAAATTTGCTAGATATGCCAGGCTTAGAAATGCTAATCTGGAGAGATATGACCTGGACAGATATACTGTCGCGCATCTTTTCGGTTTTTCTACTAATTTCCATAAATGCCTTCTTTGTTGTGGCAGAATTTTCTATTGTTTCTGTGCGAAGGTCACGCATTAATCAATTAGTAGATGAGGGGGATGTTCCAGCAAAAATTGTTCAGCAACTTCAAAGACATATAGACAGACTACTTTCGACAACTCAGTTAGGTATTACTTTATCTAGTTTGGCTTTGGGTTGGATTGGTGAAGGAACTATGGCTGTAATTGTGAGAAAAGGTATAGCTAATATACCATTACCTATTCATATTAGTCAAGCGATCGCCCACTCCCTCGCCATTCCTATTGTCACTTTTTTTATTTTGGCTTACCTACAAATTGTATTGGGAGAATTATGTCCAAAGTCAGTAGCGCTACTTTATCCAGAACAGTTATCTAGATTATTAGGCCCTCTGAGTCTAGCTATCTCTCGCTTCTTTAATCCTTTTATTTGGATATTAAATCAATCTACTCATTGGTTATTACGACTTTTGGGAATTCAATATACTGGCAGTGCTTGGAAAGCACCAGTTACTCCAGAAGAATTACAGTTAATTATCTCTACTTCTACTGAATCAACAGGTTTAGAAGCAGAAGAACGACAATTACTTAGTAATGTATTTGAATTTGGAGAGGTATTAGCTGGAGAAATTATGGTTCCACGGACAAGTATAAATACTATCTCTAGTACGGCTATTTTTCAAGATTTGTTAGATGAAATTCAGGTATCTGGTCATTCCCGCTATCCTGTAGTTGGTGAATCCGTAGATGATATTCAGGGTATTATTGATTTTAAAGAATTGGCTAAACCTTTAGCCCAAGGATTATTATCTCCACAAACTTCTATTATATCTTGGATTCGTCCTGCAAGATTCGTTTCTGAACAAACCTATCTGAATGAGTTACTATCATTAATGCAAAGAATGCGTCAAATTCCCAATAGTCCTCAGCACTCGGAAATGGTAATAGTGGTAGATGAGTTTGGTGGAACTGCTGGATTAATTACACGGGAGGATTTGATTGCTGAAATTATTAGTGCTGATAATTATGAAGTAACCGACTCTGAAGAACTTGCTTTACAAATGTTGGACGATCAAACTTTTATTGTCCAGGCACAGTTAAGTGTTGAAGAAGTTAATCAACTTTTAAATTTAGATTTACCAGTGACTGACGACTATCAGACTTTGGGAGGATTTTTGATTTATGAATTACAAAAAATTCCCATTGGAGGAGAAAAGTTATACTATCAGAATCTTGAATTTACTGTTATTTCTGCTGAAGGTCCCCGTTTAGATCAAATCAAGATTCGTCAATTAGAAGAGTTAGGAACTGAGCAAACTGTTAATCTAGTTTTAGAAGATGAAACAGTCAATCGAATTCCACCAAATGAACTAATTGATTGAACATTTAGCTTTTATTCTGAATACAAAGAGACATTCGCTACAAATCCCTAAGATGAGATAATGTAATTTGACCCTGACTTGAGAATTAGGCTAGAGTCTCTCAAGATTAATTATGACTTCATTTGGCTATGAATCTAATGCTATTTAATCAATAGCTGAATGCCACTCAATTTATCTAAAATCTAAAAACTATTCCGCAATAGTTGAATTAATTATCAATTAAAGTGAGGTTAGGCGTTTCGCGGAGCGACATGAAACGCGTAGCACTATCGCCATTCTTCCACTTTATCTAAAATCTAAAAACTATTGCGTAATAGTTGAATTAACTATTAATAAAAATGCAACAATACCATTTTTCTAAAAAAAATGCACTTAATAATTCTGATCCAGACTTGAATTTTACTGACAGCTATTATCTTTTATTCAGTACAACTTCATGGATAAAAGTTATAAGCTGACTAAGCTAAGAAAACTTATATAAACCTATATAAATACTATCAGGTTGAATATTTGATTTGATGATAATTTTTGCCTTAATTTAAGAACTAAGCAAATTAGGAAATTCAACAAGCTCGAATTTTAGTAATTTTATATTTATCGGCTGTTTTTTTGTCTATTTGATATCCAGCTATCCCTTCAGGTGTCAAAATTCCTACTTTCTCTAATTTTTCTTCTCCACCAGCTTTTTCAAAGAATTTCTCGTGGGATGGTTGGTAGTAAATGGTGCTATATTCTAAGTCTCCATTAGCAATGGAAATATAAATAGGGGGCTATTGAATTTGTTGGGGTTTTTCGACCTTATAGCTGAGTTTGTCTAGACCTATATAGTGTTTCTCAAGCTTATGAGGTACACCTATCTTTAATTTATTTTCTATTCCTCATTGCCTATTCCCTATTCCCTATTCCCTATTCCCTGTTCCCTGTTCCCTATTCCCTATTCCCTGTTCCCTAAAACAAACGAATTTTGTACTTCACGCTTCTTGGGAGTTGCTATATTAACAATGTTAGTTTGAAATAATTCTTCTATCCAACCACTATTATAGGCACTCCTAATAATGACACTATGGGAATTTGATACTTGTTTACAGGAAGTAAAAACTATTAATAAACTTGTGAGGATAGTTCCTAAGATTGTTTTTAGCGATATATTTTTCATTTTGCTTGGATTGAAAAACTGTGATTCAGTAGTAAGGAATAAATTTTCTATTCCTATAACTAGAAAATCCGAAAAAAAGCGTATCTCACTAAGATGATAATTTCTCTCTCAATAGTATTAGGTTAAATATTTGAGAGGCTGTTTATTCAATAATTATTAAGAGTACAAAAGAAGTAAATATCTAAAGTAGGAAAACTTTAAAGGATTGAAATATGATAGCTTTACACAGTATTATCTCATCCTAAAGTTACAGCGATAAATTATTATTTATGTATTTGTCTCTACTTTATTTTTTACTTGAAAAGCTAGAAAATTAATTTGTACTTTGTCTTGATGTTTCTAACCAACTATCATATTTTTGCTGATTGTTTTTTACCCACTCTTGAGCATGACGTAAAATATCTTCTGGTTTGTCTTCACCTTCTTTAATGCGTAAACTTTCAGCACTCATATCTGCCACGGGAATTTCTACTAATTCAAACCATCTTTTAGCAACTGGGTTAGCTTCGAGGAATTTTTTGTTAGCAACAATACCTTGTTTACTTCTAGAAAAGCCAAGATTTTTTCCATCTACTAATGTATCTTCTTCTGTTATATTTTGCATATCTGGTAAGGAGGTGAAAGGTACTTCTAACCAAACTACATCTTCACCTATTTTTAAGACTGTAGATATCCAGTGGGGATAATAGACATAATAAATAATAGGTTGTCCTTGCTTGTAGCGAGTAATAGCATCTGCCAAAAGAATTGTATATTGGCCTCGATTATGTTCTACTGTATCTTCTAGTTGGTAAGCTTTAAGTTGATGGTCTATAGCCAATTCACAACCCCAACCAGGATTACAACCAACTAAATCTGCTTTACCATCTTTATCTGAGTCAAAAAGTTTAGCTATTTCTGGATTTTTTAATTGTTCAATGTTAGTAATGTTATATTTATCGGCTGTTTTTTTATCAATTTGATATCCTTGCATTCCTTTAGGAGTTAAAATTCCTACTCCCTCTAATTTTTCTGTGCCACCAGCATTTTCAAAGAATTCTTCGTGCCCTGGTTGGTAGTAAATTGTGCTATATTCTAAGTCTCCATTAGCAATAGAAATATAAATTACTGGATAATCACTTTGTTTTGGTTTTTCCACCTTGTAGCCTAGTTGTTCTAGACCAATATTAACAATTTCGGTTTGAAATAATTCTTCTATCCAACCACTATTATAAGCAGTCCTAATAATGACTGTTTTAGAATTAGAAACTTGTTGACAGGAAGTGAAAATTATTAATAAGCTGGTTAGAATTGTTCCTAAGATTGTTTTTAGATATTTTTGTTTCATTTTGGTTTAATTAGCAAATTTTACTATTTATTGAATATTTAATTTTCTGATTATTTTTAGCTTAATGAATAGTCGTGAGGTTTACAGTTCAGGGAACATAACTTAGACTTAATCTTTAACTTTAACTACCTACTCTGTAGTTGATCTTATTTATGACTCTATAGCGTTTTCAAATGAGATATGAAACAAAATGACCATTTCTCATAGCCCGAAAAATACCCAGAGAGATTTCAGACAATTACCTATTCCCATATCCGGTGTTTCCTTTTGTCATGAATCCTAGTTTATATCTCATTTGGAAATACTATAGCTTAAATTAATTTCTAGTCATTTCCTATTTTATTCTTGAAATTAGAATATAATAGAAGTTTGCAGTGAAAATTTTACAATTACAGTCATGGCCAAAAAATTACAGGTAGTCTTGAATCAAGATATTAACAAGTTGGGAAAATCGGGGGATGTAGTAGAGGTAGCTCCTGGTTATGCCCGTAACTATTTGATTCCTAAGAAAATTGCTTTTCGTACTACTCCAGGTGTTCTTAAACAAGTAGAACGTCGTAAAGAACTAGAACGACAAAGACAAATAGAATTGAAGCAAGCAGCAGAAACTCAAAAGACTGCTTTGGAAACAGTAGGTCGCTTCAAAATTGCTAAACAAGTGGGTGAAAATGATGCAATTTTTGGTACGGTTACTGATAGAGAATTGGTGGAAGTAATTAAGGAAAATACTGGTCAAGAAATTGATAGACGTGGTGTTACTTTGCCAGAAATTAGCAAGGTTGGTTTCTACAAAGCTGAAATTAAACTTCATCCAGAGGTAACTGCTGAAGTGGAGGTTCAAGTTGTAGGTAGTTAACAGTTACACAGTTATCAGTTATCAGTTATCGGTTGAACTGGAAATACGAATAACTGATATCTGATTGACCTAATTTTATTAAAAATATTAGCTGTTGAATGAAATTTTTTACTTTTATTACTTATTCCTATTCTTGGAAGTTTCTCAATTTCTTTCTCCTACTTTAAAGGTAATGAAGTTAATAGCTGACTATAAATGCTTACAAAATAATTTTTATGAAATCTATAGATACATACGGAGCGATCGCCTAGCTCTCTAGAATATTGAAATGGAAAAAGCAATTTCAGTCGGTTTCGAGATAACGTTATTGGAAATTTTAGGGTTAATTCTGATTTGATATACTAATTACAATAAGGTGTGAAATATAAAGAAAATTTGTTTTAGGCAACACTTTATTCCAAAATTTTACATCTCATAAATCTAAGAGATATTATATTTTTTTAAAAACAAAATTATTTTTTACGCGCTTCACTACAAAAATTACTCCTATATATTCACATCAAAATATGAAATTTATTTAACTTAAGTATTCAGCCGTCAGCTAAAAGCTCTTGTTTTTGGTTTTAAATTTAAACTCCACCATTAAGACTATAATTTATAAACATCTTTCTTAATATAAAACTCTATAGTCATTTCAAATAAGGATTGAACACTTTTTCTGCTGAAACTCTCTTATAGCAAGAAATACTTGTCTCAATCTAAATTAAAATGAGTATATATATAGATAGCTTTAACAGCTATATATTATTGCTAATAGCTGAATACTTACCATTTAACCCAAATATTTAGATAAACTATAAATGCAAAGTGATCGCCTACCTCCCCAAAATATTGAGGCAGAAGAAGCTATTTTAGGTGGTATTCTTCTCGACCCAGAAGCCATTAATCGAGTAACAGAATTGTTACGCCCGGAATTTTTTGCCATTCAAGCTCATCAAATTATTTATAAAGCAATGTGGCAACTATATAATCAAGGTAAACCTACAGATTTAATGACTGTTACCAGTTGGCTTGTGGATAATAATCTATTGGAAAAAATTGGTGGGCAAGTCAAAATAGTTCAACTTTTAGAAAGAACTGTTTCTGCGGTTAACATCGATCAATATGCTGCTTTAGTTGTTGATAAATATATCCGACGAAAATTAATTCAAGCTGGCAATGAAATTTTTGATTTAGGTTTTCAAACTGCGACTAAATTAGAAACTATTCTTGACCAAGCAGAACAAAAAGTTTTTGCTCTGACTCAGGATAAACCACAACAAGATTTAGTTCCTATTTCTGAGACTTTAATTGATACTTTTCAGGAAATTGAAGATAGAAATGAGGGGGTTGCTTTACCTGGTCTTGCTTGTGGTTTTTATGATTTAGATGCAATGACGGGAGGTTTTCAAAGGTCTGATTTGATTATTGTGGCGGGTAGACCTTCTATGGGAAAATGTGCTGCTTATGATACTTTGGTTTTGCAAAAAGATGGCAGTTTAGTTACTTTGGCAGAAGTTTATCAAAGGCAGGAAATAGAATTATTAACTTTGGGAAAAAATAGGAAGTTTTATCTGACTAAACCTAGTGCTTTTGTTGATGATGGAATTAAACCTGTATTTAGAGTAACGACAAAATTAGGAAGATTTGTAGAGACGACAATTACTCATCCTTTTTTGACGGTTGATGGTTGGAAACCTTTGGCAAAATTGCAGGTAGGGGAAAAAATAGCTGTACCGCGTCGGTTAGATATTTTTGGTAATGAAACTATTCCAGAAAGTGAGTTTTCTTCCTTGATTGATTCTGATAATTGCTGTCTTTTTCCTCTGGTCTTTAAATTAGAAAGGTTGCAATTAGCTTTATTTATTAGATATCTATTTTCTTTGGATGGATGGGTGAAAATATCTGAGAGTAGGGGAGTATGTTTTGGTTATTCTACAGTTAGTGAAAAATTGGTTAGACAAGTACAACATATTTTGCTTAGGTTTGGAATTGTTGGTGGTATTGAAAAAGTTGAAGACAAGAGAAGTGGAAAAATAAAGGTTGATAAAAATTTATGGCATTTGAAAATTACTGATGCTTTATATCAGAAAAATTTTATTGTAGATATTGGTGGCTTTGATTCTAAAAATTTTGATTTTGACTCTAGCTGGTTAAAGTTAATGACAGAAAATAATTTCTTGGATCAGCAATTAGAAAAGACGGAAATTTTCTGGGATGAATTGGTGAGTCTGATGGCAAA
>NZ_JBNHEQ010000129.1:29660-40965 GCF_050016015.1 Dapis hubbardiae BLCC-M172 | reverse complement strand
CGGATAGATTAAATTTAGCTAAACTGGATAATTCCTGGAATGAGCAATTAGAAAAGACGGAAATTTTCTGGGATGAATTGGTGAGTCTGATGGCAAATTTTGCCGAATCTAAACATAGGTCAGTAAATAGTAGAAGGGGAAAAATACCCTCTACTAAAAATTCTGAGAATTTAACTACTGCTGATACTATATGTAGGAAAAATTTTCTCACAGATATCGGAAACCTTCCCTCGGAAAGTCAGAGTTTAGACTCGGATAGATTAAATTTAGCTAAACTGGATAATTCCTGGAATGAGCAATTAGAAAATACAGATATTTTCTGGGATGAAATTGTCTCTATAGAACCAGTAGGAGACAAGCAAGTATACGATCTGACCATACCAGAAACTCATAATTTTGTAGGTAATGATATTTGTCTTCACAATACTAGCTTTGCTGTAAATATTGGTCATAGTATTGCCGCTAACCAAAAGTTACCAGTCGCTATTTTTAGTTTGGAAATGTCTAAGGAGCAATTGGTATTAAGACTATTAGCTAGTGAGGCAAAAATTGAAAGTAATAGACTACGGTCTGGGCGTATTAGTCAGAATGAATGGGAACCTTTAACTTCCGCTATTGGTACTCTTTCGGAAATGCCAATTTTTATTGATGATACTCCTAATATTACTGTTAATGAAATTCGTTCCAAAGCTAGACAACTTCAAAGTGAACAAGGTGGGGCGTTAGGATTAATTTTATTAGATTATTTACAGTTAATGGAAGGCAGTAATACTGATAATCGAGTCTTGGAGTTAGCAAGAATTACTAGAAATTTAAAAGGTTTGGCGCGGGAACTTTCGGTGCCGATTATTGCTTTGTCTCAACTTAGTAGAAGTGTGGAGTCTCGAACTAATAAAAGACCAATGATGTCTGACTTAAGGGAGTCTGGTTGTTTGACTGCCGAGACTTTAATTTATTTAGTTGATGGTAAAAAAATTCCTATTTCTCGTCTGGTTAATCAATCAAATTTTCCTGTTTTTGCTTTGAATGAAAATACTGGAAAATTTGAGTCTGCCATGGTTAGTCGGGTTTTTTCTACTGGGGTTAAACCTATCTTTCGTCTGCAAACTTCTTCGGGAAAATTGATTCGCGCGACGGCTAATCATCCTTTCTTTTCTATGGGGGGTTGGAAACAGTTGAATAGTCTGAATATTGGGGATTCTCTTGCTATTTTGAGTCAAAAAATGCTTAAATGTTCAATATTGTATTGTGGGCAATTTCTGTCTCAAGCAGATCTTGGGCCAAAATATGGTGGAAAGTTAGGGTCTGTTGTTAAGTCTCGTGAGTGGGAAGGCTGTACGGAAATTGATGTAGAATGGGATGAAATTGTCGAAATAATCCCTGATGGGGAGGAGGAGGTTTTTGATTTAACTGTTCCTGGTCTTCATAATTTTGTGGCGAATGAGATTGTCGTTCATAACTCTATTGAGCAGGATGCCGATCTAGTTATTATGCTTTATCGAGATGAGTATTATTCCCCGGATACTCCAGACCAAGGTATTGCTGAGGTTATTATTACTAAGCATCGGAATGGTCCGACTGGTACGGTGAAGTTGTTGTTTGACCCCCAGTTTACTAAGTTTAGGAATTTGGCAATTAATAAAAGATAAGCTTTCAGCGGTCAGCTTTTAGCAGTTAGCTTTTTTCCTAAGTTTAGAGTCTGCTAAAAGAGCAATAGAACTCCGTTCCCCTTCGCGATCGCTCTTTCCATGCTAAGAGGCAATCAAATATTCAGGAATTTTCCCAGGAACAATGCCAGAAATATTTTCATCTTGTGAAGCTTCCAGCAAATACTTGTTTTTCCCTCGTCAAATATTTCCATCCATCCCTCCTCTGTGAAAAATCACTAACATTTTCATCCTCTGAAGCTCCAAAAAGTTCGGCGCGTTAAAGGAATTTTCCCAGAAGCAATGCCAAAAAAATTTTCATCTTGTGAAACCCGTCAATATTTGTTTTCCCTCGTCAAATATTTCCATCCATTCCACCTCCGTGAAAAATTACCAATATTTTCATTCTCTGAAGCTCCTGAAAAAAAGTTCGGCGCGCCAAAGGATTTTTCCCAATAGCAATGTCAAAAAAATTTTCATCTTATGGAACTTCCCGTAAATAGTTGTTTTACCCTCGTCAAATATTTCCATCCATCCCACCTCAGTGGAAAACCACAAACATTTTCATTCTCTGAAGCTCCTGAAAAAATCGACTCGTCAGGCGATCGCTCTTTCCATCCAGTGGAAAACCACAAACATTTTCATTCTCTGAAGCTCCTGAAAAAAGTTCGGCGCGCCAAAGGATTTTTCCCAATAGCAATGTCAAAAAAATTTTCATCTTATGGAACTTCCCGTAAATAGTTGTTTTACCCTCGTCAAATATTTCCATCCATCCCACCTCCGTGAAAAATCACCAACATTTTCATTCTCTAAAGCTCCTGAAAAATTCGGCGCGTCAAAGGATTTTCGGTTGCAGCCTCAGAATTTTTGTGATATCATAAAATTTAGCTGGATCCGTTCGCATATACGCATGATTTTTTATTCAACCCAATTTCCTTGTCAGAAGGACAATCAAGTATTCAATAATTTTTCCTATCAAATTGCTGATATTTTCAAGATGAATGTTAGGAAGCGATAGAACGACCTTCCGCGAGAGCGATCGCTCAATCCATTTTTTTTCATCATTAAATTTTTCCATCTAACCTCGTCTATGGAAAACCACAAACACTATCATTCTGTGAAGCTACCAAAAAAAATCCGCGCGTCAAAGGATTTAGGGTTGCATCCTTGCATTTTTTCTGATATGCTCATATTGAGATGTGCTTATTCGTATATGTATATGACTTTTTATTCAATCAAATTTCCTGATCAGAAGGACAATTAAATCTTCAATAATTTTTCCTAGAGCAATAACAGAAATACTTTCATCTTGTGAAGCACTCCTAAATCCTGGCTTTTTCCTGATTAAATTTTCCATCCATCCTCTTTTCAGTTATCAGTTATCCGCCTTCAACTCAAATTACTGATATTTTCAAGATAAATGTTAGGAAGCGATAGAACGACCTTCCGCGAGAGTGATCGCTCTTTACCATCGAGTGGAAAATCACCAATATTTTCATTCTCTGAAGCTCCTGAAAAAAAATCGCGCTGCCAAGGATTTTTGGTTGCAGACTCACAATTTTTCTGATATTATAAAGTTTTAATGGCATTATTCGTATTTAAGCATGATTTTTTATTCAACTAAAATAGTATAGCTGGTCAGCGATCGCCTCTTCAGCTATTAGCTTTCTACTTAAAATAACAATCCTTAAAAGATAAAATATTAGACAGTAATAGAACTCCATTCCGCTTCGCGATCGCTATTTCTATATATCAAAGAAAGTTAGAGTTTAGGAATAAATATCAGTTAAAATATGAATAGAGTTTTAGACATAGCCATCAAAACTTTGATTAACCTACTCTCTTAAGAAAGAAAATTTTGCAATTAATAAAACTTAATTATGACCGATTTATTTACCTCTGATGACTCCCTAGAAAACCAAGAAATCTATTCCTACAGGATTGAAACATTATCTAGTTTTCCTGCTAATCTTTTTAGATTTAAAGAATATAACTTTGCCAAAGCTATTGCATTATGCTTACTAATATTTACCTCAATCTACACATTTTTTAGTTTTGTTGACTTCATAAAAAGCAATTATATTCTACCACCAATCCCTTTACGAGAATGGTTTTCTTATATAGAAGCACTTTTTTATGCATTTTACTCAATTTTTAGTAACCTATTAAACCTTTTTCATTTTGTTTTCATTCTAACTCCGCTAGGATTATCCATGTTAATAGCCTGGTTAATTTTTGATCCAAAAGAGGTAAGTAATTTTGTTTTAGGAATTACTAATATTGTATTGGGAGTCATAGGAATTTTAAATCCAACCGATATAATTCCAGATTTTATTCCAGTTTTTGGAACTGCAGATGATATCTTTAGTGGTGGTTTAGCGGGCATAGGAGTATGGCTTTTCTCTATTGCAGCAAAACGTAGAGAGAATGATTCTCAGGTTATCAAGCAACTACAAGAAGGAAAAATTAATGAAATAGAAGGGCTAAACTTACTACTAGCAGATAAAGGAATTGTTGTGAAAAATATTAAGGAGGATTAGTCAATGGGAGCAACTATTTTTCAAACAAAATTCAAAGATAAATTATCTATATCAATATTATTATTTCAGATAAAATCTTATACTGTAAGAACTCTTTTGCTATTAATTATAGGACTAATAATTTTATTAGGATTAGCTAATCCTGCCTATGCCTACAAGAGAAAAGATGTCTACAAACTTGTGGAAACTAATAAGTGTATTAAATGCGATATCTCTTCTTATCAAAAGCTTCCCAGAGTTGGAAGTCTAAATGATACTAATCTCCGAGGTTCAAATTGTGAAAGAACCAATTTCAGTGGTATGTCCTTCAATCAAGTCAATCTCAGTAATGCAAAGCTGATTCAGGCTAATCTTTCTCAGATAACTGCATTAGATATAAATCTTCAACAAGCTCAATTAAATGGCGCTGACCTGAGTGGGGCTAAACTTAATAAAGGAAACTTAACTTCTGCCGATCTGTCTCGTGCTAATCTTCAAGAGATTGATCTGAGTCAAGCCAACCTACATCAGTCTAATTTATCTGATGTAAATCTTAGAGAAGCTGGATTCTATCAAGCTAAACTTGACAATGCCAATTTAACTAGAGCCAATTTGACTCAAGCTTATTTAAAAGAGGCAAATATGCTTTATGCCAATTTAACTAGAGCCAATTTGACTGAAGCTTATTTAAAAGAGGCAAATATGCGTTATACAACTTTATTAGAAGCTAACTTAAGTTATGCCCTGCTTAATGGTGAAAGTGACAAACAGAGGACAGATTTGCGAAATGCTAATCTCAAAGATGCCTTACTAATAGAAGCTAGTTTAATTCAAGCTGATTTGCGTCAATCTATTTTGGTGAAGGCAAATTTAACAAAGGCTAACTTAACGGCAGCTCTTTTAAACAGTGTGGATTTTGATCGAGCTAATTTAAGTGGTAGCATTTTAGAGCAAGCTGACTTAAGAAAGGCTAACTTGAGCAATGCTACATTAATAAATACCGATTTTAGTAATGCAGATTTAAGGGGAGCCAACTTAACAGGTGCTAATATTGATGATCGTACAAATTTTAACAATGCCAATTTGAAAGGATGTATTATGCCTGATGGATCGAGCTATCATTCTTCTACAACAATTATAGAAAAAATTAGAGGTTCTTTAAGACTTAACTCAATGAAATAAGGGTAGTTTAATAGAATCTAAAAGTCGGCTAAATCACAGTGAACTATCCCAAAAAGTCAAGGGGAAATAGGGAGAACAGAGACTTTTTAAAACTTAAGGTAATGAATCAGCAAAATTGAGTGCTTTTTAAGAAAATAAGGTTTTATTATTTATGGCTAGACTATGCCGAAACAGGAATTTTGTACGCTAAGAACACCTAAAAACTTGAAAGAAGGAATTATTATTGATATATTTCAGATAATTTATAGAATAAATAAGTAGCTTTTCAGTTAATATAGAAATTATAAATAGGTTGTAATATTTTATCGTAGGGGTTTGGTATTCAAACCCAACCATGGCGACTAAACCGCTATAGTTTTTTTCACAAATCATTTAGGATTAGTATATAAGCATTCTTCAACAAATTTTGACTTAATTCGTAAGTAAAAAAAGCTGAAAGCTGACTGCTAATAGCTGTTTGCGCAGCAGTCCGCAGGAAATGCTTAATCATCAAACACAGGCGGCCAAAGTTCAACAATAGATAATTCCCACTCACCAAATAACTCAGGAATAGTCAAAATATCTCCATTTTTAAACTCAACTTCTTCACCATTAGGACGATAAACAATAACTATTTATTTGTCAGGATCTATCAATATTCCTACTTCTGCTCCTAATTCTAAATACTTCTTTATTTTATTTTTTAAAAGTTTAATCCTATCACTTTGAGACTTAATTTCTACCACTAAATCAGGCACTAACTCCCCAAAATAACGAACACTTTTTTTCAAACGTTGGGCACGAACAAAAGAAACATCAGGAACCTTTAAATTAGTATCTGGAAGAATAAAAGCACCACTAGAATCAAACAAACGTCCGAGACGACGTGGGTAAACCCAATTGCCTAATAATCTAATTAACTGAACACCAACTTCACTAGAAACAATATCCGACAGACCCATAACTAATATCTTTCCTTCATCTAATTCTAATTGATAATCTAAACCTACTTCATTCAGAGTACCTTGCAATATTTCTAAGTCTTTAATTGTGAGATTTGACATATAATTTTTAGGAATTAAAGAACAATATAAAAAGGGAATAGAGAACAAGTCTCTATCCCCTATTAATAATTATAATTGCTAATATTTAATAGCTGTTTGCGCAGCAGTCCGCAGTAAATGCTTAATTAATTCGCAATTCTCAATAATTCCACATCAAAAATCAGAGTAGCATTAGGAGGTATAACCCCACCAGCACCACGGGAACCATACCCTAATTCTGACGGAATAATCAACTTACGACGTTCACCAACTTTCATACTACCTACTCCTTCATCCCAACCTTTAATAACTTGACCTACGCCAACTTTAAATTGGAAAGGTTGATTGCGATCGCGAGAACTATCAAACTTAGAACCATCCTCTAAAGTTCCAGTATAGTGAACTACCACCGTCTGACCACTTTTAGGAGTAGCGCCATCTCCTTCTGTTATAACTATATACTTAAGACCAGATTCAGTAGTAACTGCTTCGTCCATAATATTTTCTGCCATTGTAGTTGTTGGATTTAGTTTAGTACCTTCTGCCACTTCCTGCTGAACTTCAGTAGAATTTACAGTACCTAATGTATTTTGAGAAGCAACTGCCTCTTTTCCCGAACCTGTAATTTGAGCAATAATCAAGACTAAACCACAGACTATTACTATTCCCAGACTAATAATAATTCCTCGCAAAATTAAACCTCCTAATTTAACTCAAAATTGAAAAGTTAAAAGTCAAAAATTCTCACATCAAGTTTGAATTATAGTTACTAAAAGTATAGTCAAATATAGGCAGACTGAATTCCATTTCACCCCTCTTAAATTTAGTCCCTGCTGCAAATTTAACTTCTAACTTCAGGAAAGTTAGAACATTATCACATTTCTCAAATTTAGTCAGTGCAGGGAATTTAACTTCTGACTTCATAATATTCTGAATTCCAAATTCTAAATTCTAAATTCTAAATTCTAAATTCATCTAACGCCAGTTACGGTTTTCCAAATCTCGTATCTGACGCTCCAAACGATCCAAACGACCCCGCAGTTCGTCCATTTCTGCTTGACGAGGAACTCCTATATCCTGCATCACATTCCGCATTTGTCGCTCCATCTGAGCTTCCAAGTTTCCCTGTTCCGACTTAAGTTGCTCCATAATATCATCAACAAAAGTCTTAGCTTGGTCTGGATTGATAGTACCATCTTTAACCCATTGGTTAGTTACTTCCTGTATTTTTTCTGCCACTAGGGAAGTTGTACCAATACCTATCATTAAAAGTTGTTGAAGTAGATTTTCTGTATTATTCATATTTTTTTCCCTTTTTAGGTATATACAAACAACTAACTTAAATTAAGCTAGACACTTAAACTGTAGATCAAAGAAGTTATTGAAGTTATTGAACTTATATAGTAATCACCGAATGAGATGTGAGAAAAAACTGTAGGGATTTGGTCTCCAAATCCAATTTTTGCTCAGGTTTGGAGACCAAACCCCTACGATAAAATATTACAACCCATGGGTAGATTGCTATAGATTTAAAATATAATCAAAATGTTAAATTGTCCTCGTTGTCATCAAAAAGTTGATAGTCAGGCGATCGCTTGTCCGTATTGTCAATTTCCTCTGAAAGCTTTTGGTCATCCTGGTATTCCTTTGTATCAAGCTGAAGGAGAGGAATATTTGTGTAATAATTGCCTCTACCATTTAGATGATACCTGCAATTTTCCCCAACGTCCCTACGCTAAAGATTGTACTCTTTTCCATGACCAATCTGAACCTCTTGTACCAGATTCTACTTATGGTACTAATCATAATAGTTGGTTGAAAATTGTCAAATTTTGGTTTCAAAGAAATACTATTTTGTGGTTGTTTTTGACTTTAATTCTTATCAGTTTTTTACTATCTTTTTGACTAGAGTAGGGTAAGCATTCAGCTAGCTCGTGGTCAGCTCTTAGCTTTTTAATAATGGGAGGTAGTTTGAGATGAATATAGATTTTAACAACTTTTGTAGTAAGATTTTATTCTAGGTCAATTAATATAGCTTTAAACCTATACCAAAAATCATAGCTGATAGCTGATAGCTGACGGCTGAATGCTTACAGAGTAGGAGAGTAGGGGAAGTTACAAGGGTATGTTTTTTAGAATTATGCCTTGAGGTGTGGGGAGGGTGGGAAGTGTGGGAGGAGAAATCAGCGATTTTTTGTATAAAAATCGCACATTTTTTTGAAGTTTTATACTGAATAAATAGCGTGCGCTCATCCCTTTATTAAAAACTTACCCCTGTAAGGAGTAGGGGAGAAATAAAAATATGAATAATTAACACAAACCTAATAATAATTATCAAAAAGTTTGTTGCCCTTTAAATTATATAAGTAAATACACAACCTACAATAATAAACTTCTGAATTCTGAATTCTAAATTCTAAATTACTTCTAATAACTGATTTTCTTCTGGAACTAACTTTTCTTCAAATACTGCTAAATCAAACCAGAAAGTTGTACCTACACCAAGTTCACTTACTAAGTTAACCTTACTATGATGCTTATCAATAATATTTCTAACAATAGACAAACCTAAACCTGTTCCTTCCAAAGTATGAACGCGATTTTCTACTCGGAAAAACCTCTCAAAAATAGCCTCTTGGTCTTCAGGTTCAATACCACTTCCCGTGTCTGAAATTTCAATTCTGACAAACCGATCGGAATGATTTTCAGATTGTAAATGTAGTTCTATTGGTCGAGGAGGAGGAGGAGAAACTATCCATCCTCCTTCTTCAATTTGTTTAGCTTCTATATTGGTATTTTCTAACTCAGATTCTAACAAATAAGCTCGAATTACTATTCGACCTCCTGCTTCAGTAAACTTCATAGCATTACCTACTAAATTAGCGAATACTTGTAGTAATAAATCATAATGACCGACCACAGGAGGCAAATTAGGTTCTATCTCATAATTTAATTCTATTTTTTTATCTTTAGCATTAAGTTGATAAGTTCTTAAAGTTTGTTCTATTGGTTGAGCAATATCAACAGCATTTAGATGATAAATCAAACAAGATTCTAGACGACTTAAATCTAATACATCATTAACTAAACGAGTCAAACGATCTGTTTCGTGATTGGCAGTTTCTAGAAATTCTCGTCTTTCTACTTCACTTAAATCTTCCCCATATTCATGCAAAGTTTCAATGAAAGATTTGATATTAAATAGAGGCGTTCTTAATTCATGGGAGACATTACTAATAAACTGACCTTTTGCTTCATTTAATTCTACTTCCCTCGTAATATCTTGCACAGTCATAGCAATTCCTTTGAGACTATTTCGATATGGAGAAAGAGAATCTGTTTCTAATTGATTTTCATAAAGTGTGCATTCATTAGCGACAGGACGATCGGCAGAATTACAACTATCATAAGCATCATAAATACAACTTTGACAAAGAGACTCTGTACCTGACGATCTGTGTAAAAGAACAGTTGTTAATAAAATTCTAATTGTACGTTTATTTGGTTCATCTAAAGTACAACGATATTCACCACCTTCTATTTCACCTGTAGATATTTGATAAAGTGGTCTATTTAATTCCATCTGTACAGCTACAGGTAAATTATCTGTCACCTTTCCACCAATAACATTTTTTTCTTCCCAACTAAAAATACGTCTAGCCGTCGGATTAACTAATATCAATTGTAAATTAGCATCTAATAATAAAGCACCATCAGCAATAGTAGAAACTAAAGTTTCTAACTTAGCTTTTTCTGCCGTTAATTCTTCAATATTTTGCTTCTTATAACTCTCTAACTGTTCTCCCATTTCATTAAAGCTTAAAATCAGTTCCCCTAATTCACCTCCAAAGGGTAAATCTATCCTTTGTTTAAAATTTCCCTGAGCAATATTTTTCACACCTTCTGATAATTTCTTAATCGGTTTAGTAATAATCAAAGCATTAAAAACTGCCCCTAAAATTACCATTGCCCAGATAGAAACAAACACTGCTAAAGTCACATCTCTAGTCAGATTTGAAGAGACAACAACAGTGGGATTAGGATTAATTCCAACTGCCAAAACTCCTAAATATTTACCCTCATTAATTAGGGGAACAAAAACATCCGTTAATTCTCCATTAGGAGTTAAATGTTGTCGCACCAGAGGTAAAGCAGCAAAATTTTCTGCTTCTATATTGGCCATAAAATCTTCTGGTAGTTGAATCCGACGACGGAGAGTGAGGGATGTTTTGACCTCAGATTCTGAGAAAGGAAGACCTAAGAAAATTTTTCCTTCCTCATCTGCATAGAGCATATAACGTACACTAGAGGTACTTTTGTAGAAAAGTCTGGAAAAACGGGCCACTTCGTTGCGATCGCCTTCTGCTACAAGTGGGGCGACATTAGCTGCTAATAATAGACCCAGGTCTCGACCATAACGAGTATCATTGAGACGAGCATCCTCTTGAATAGTATTTACTGCCCAAAAGCTGAAGCTACTCATTAGTAATGATACTATCAGGGTAATAACTGCCATGAGTTTAGTCTGGAGGGTAAACTCAGACCACCAGTTAGCGATAATTTCTCCGATTTTTTTTAGGAGGGGAAGCATTTTATAATTAATAATTAATAATTGATAATTGATAATTAGGGTTTGCTAAATAAATCTTTTTATTAAGGTAGGGAGGTTACATACAACGTTCCTACGGAGTCCTAGGATCGATTTTCTGCGGAATGCTACGCATTTATGTCAGCGACAGCCGAAACCTGAATCATCGGTACAGGAGAAATAGGAGTTACAGAGAAGGTTGTCTTAAGAATAGTAAGAGTAATTTTTCTCCTATAGTTACCTCAAAATGCTCACTTTTTCAGCTCTATACAATGGAAAAGCTGGCACTTTGTAATGACCTAAAATTGGTCAAACTTTTATTTGTCAATGGTTTTATATTTAATCAGC
>NZ_JBNHEQ010000129.1:11766-29560 GCF_050016015.1 Dapis hubbardiae BLCC-M172 | reverse complement strand
TTAATAATTGATAATTAGAGATTGTTTTAATTATCCATTATCCTTTATTCATTATCCATTATGCATTATTCATTATTCAAATGACCTAAAATTGGTCAAACTTTTATTTGTCAATGGTTTTATATTTAATCAGCCAGCCCCAATTAATAATTGATAATTAGAGATTGTTTTAATTATCCATTATCCTTTATTCATTATTCATTATTCATTATCCATTATCCATTATTCATTATTCATAGGAATTACGCACCAGCACACATATATAGCGTTAAAAACTATAACGTTATAGTTTTTTAACTCTATATATAGTAGCTTTGCATCAGTCCTAATTCATTAAAACCCGACTACCTATATCTCGGCGATAGTACATTCCTTCAAATTGAACAGAATTTACAGCAGCATAAGCTTTTGTCTTAGCCTCAGTAAAATTACTCCCTACTGCTGTTACTCCCAAAACACGGCCACCATCGGTAATTAAATCTTCTGCTTGGAATTTTGTGCCAGCATGAAATATAGTTGCTCCAGTAGCTTCAGCTTTTTCTATCCCAGAAATTATTTTACCTTTCTCATAAGCTCCCGGATAACCCCCAGAAGCTAAGACTACACATACCGCCACTCCTGGTTTCCATTTAATAGGAGGCAACTCAGCCAAACGTTGTTCACAACAAGCTAATAACAATTCCTCTAATGGAGTTTCCAGCAATGACAGAATAGGTTGAGTTTCTGGGTCGCCGAACCTACAGTTAAATTCTAATACTTTTGGCTCTCCTGTCGGACTAATCATTAATCCAGCATAAATCACGCCACGATAGTCAATACCACGTTTTTGTAAATTAGTCAAAGTTGGTTCTAGGACTTGTTGTTGAATGGAGGCCATGAGTTCCGGGGTAATAATAGGAGTAGGAGTATAAGCGCCCATACCTCCGGTGTTGGGTCCTGTGTCTCCTTCGCCTACTTGTTTATGGTCTTGGGCTGGTAATAGAGGACGAATGGTTAGTCCATCGGTGAGGGCTAATACTGATACTTCTTGACCTGTGAGGAACTCTTCTATTACCACAGATTGGTTTTTTTTGTCAAAGTCTCCCTGAAAAATATCATCTATAGCATTATGAGCCATTTCAATTGTAGTGGCGACGGTGACTCCTTTTCCGGCAGCTAGACCATCTGCTTTAATGACTATGGGAATTTCTGTAATGTATTCTTTAGCAGTTTCGGCCTTGGTAAAGGTGGCTGATTTAGCAGTGGGAATATTTGCCTCGGACATAAAATCTTTTGCCCAAGATTTACTAGCTTCGAGAATGGCGCCTGCTTTAGTGGGACCGAATATTTTGAGGTTGGGTTGTTGTAGGTAGTCGGTAATGCCGAGAGCTAGGGGAACTTCAGGACCAACAACAACAAGAGAGATATTTTGGTCGTCGATAAGTTGTTTAAGGGCTGGAAAATCTGTAACTGAAATGGGTATATTTTGACATTTTGCTTGGGTGGCAGTGCCACCATTTCCTGGGGTACAAAATATTTGTTGAACTTGGGAAGATTGGGATAATTTCCAGGCGATCGCGTGTTCTCTACCGCCGTTACCTACTATTAATATTTTCATAAGGAAGGAAGAAGTAAGAAGGAAGAAGTAAGAAGGAAAAAGTAAGAATATTCTATACTAAATCTGATTATAAATATCTATAGTAATTTTAAATAGATTGTAATATTTTATCGTAGCAGTTTGGTTGACAAATCCCATTTTGGTTTGGGTTTGAAGACCAAACCCCTAAAGTTTTTTTTCGCAAATCATTTAGGATTGCTATATGTTATACCTCACTTTATAATCAGCCTATAATAACTAGATTTGGTATTGGTTATCAAGAAGAGAAAGTTAAATTTTAAATAATACCAAATCTGGTTTAAAAAGACCAGTTTTCAGTAAACCGCGAAAAACCTGTAGAGACCTTGCATGCAAGGTCTCTACACGGGGGATATATAACAGGTGTATCTATACCGGATTTGGTATAAAGTATAAAAGTATCACTAAAAATAAGGATAGGTAGTTAAGTTGATATAATAACAGTTGTTTGTTTAGATGAGTTGGTTAATATGAGTGATAATTTTCAATTACTTAAAAGTGATGATGATATTTTATTATTTGATCAACATACATTTATAGTAGGAAGGTTTAGGGAACTATGTTTTGAGGAAGTAAAAAGAAAAATTTATTTAGCTCAAAGTAAATCTATGGTGATTTTTGACCAGTTAAATGGATGGCTTCGTATTGATACTCCAGTTTACCTGAAATTAAATAGTAGTAAATGGGAATCAGTAACTGAAGAAATAGAATGCAAACTTTTAAAAATTGGTGATAGTGGTTGGCGCAAAGGAAAACTTAGAGTCAAAAGTTATGTTGATTTTTTGCCAGAGGAGTATAGAGGATATAAGTATAATTATAATGCGTTTCAGAATCCGAAAGCTAATATTGAAATACTGCTAGAATTTTGCTCAGATTTAACTATTGAACCTGAATCACCATTAGATGATATTCGCTGCTAGTGAAAGTTATAAAAAACTTTTGTAAAAATTCTCTTCTCTGACAAACAAAACATTATCAAACCAATCACAAAAAATCATAACTTGTTTTCTTTATTGATTGATGTTTGGGAAAAAATCAAGTAAAAATTGGTAAGAATTCTTGGTGCAAAGGCAAACTAATAGTCAAAAATTATATTGTTTTTTTTTCAGAGGAATATAATAGAAGATATCACTATAATTATCGTTGATTTCAGAATCCGAAAACTCATATTGAAATAGAACTAGAATTTGCCTCTAATTTAACTATTGAACCTGAATTACCATTAGATGATATCCGGTATAGTGAAAGCTCTAAAAAACTTTTTTCAAAATTCTCTTAACTGACAAACAAAACATTATCAAACCAATCACAAAAAATCATAAATTGTTTTCTTTATTGATTTATGTTTGAGAAAAAATTAAGTAAAAATTGGTGATACTTATTAGTGCAAAGGCAAACTAATAGTCAAAAATTATATTGGTTTTTTGCCATAGGAATATAATAGAAGATATCACTATAATTATCGGTCATTTCAGTCTGCGAAAGCTCATATTGAAATAGAACTAGAATTTTGCCTAGACTTAACTATTGAACCTGAATCACCATTAGATGATATTCGCTGCTAGTGAAAGCTATAAAAAACTTTTGTAAAAATTCTCTTACCTGACAAACAAAACATTATCAAACCAATCACAAAAAATCATAACTTGTTTTCTTTATTGATTGATGTCTGGGAAAAAATCAAGTAAAAATTGGCAAGACTTCTTAGTGCAAAGCCAAGGTTGAAGTCAAAAGTTATGTTGATTTTTTATTAGAGGATAATAGAGTATTTCAATAAACTTTTGTAAAAATTCTCTTCTCTGACAAACAAAACATTATCAACATCCGAAAGCTCATATTGAAATAGAACTAGAATTTTGCCCAGATTTAACTATTGAACCTGAATTACCATTAGATGATATTCGCTGCTAGTGAAAGCTATAAAAAACTTTTGTAAAAATTCTCTTACCTGACAAACAAAACATTATCAAACTAAGCCAACAAAATCATAACTTGTTTTCTTTATTGATTGATGTTTGGGAAAAAATAAAATTCTCAAACCTTCAACGTAAGTCAAAGCAAAAGTTAAAATTTACGATGAAAATTTTCTACCACACATTAGCTATGTAGACCTCTCAATTGAAGTATGAAAATACTGGTTATTCAACCAGATAAAAATTACTAGCTACTTGAGCAAATGTCAGATTTTTTTATCTTCTACTAATTTTTTCAGTGAAGCAATGACAGAAAACTTTGTCAAAACTCTAGAAACAATCTAAAAACTTGCTTGAAACAGACCAACAACTTTTATAGCTAAAATTTATCAATCTGAGAGTATTGTTTTAGGAAGAAAATAGTTGCAGCTATGGCAGAATCTAAATATTTACAATTGCGATAGTTATAGTTAAAAACTAAGAAGATAAAATCAAAATATAAACTATGACCCAAAAATAAGGTATTATACCTCCCCTTTTAAATAGATGGAAATAATAAACTTTCTTGAAATTTGAGGTACTGATAAATTCCTATGCCAAATTAATTAGACACCCTATTCCCTATTCCCTATTCCCTATTCCCTATTCCCTAGCGCTATGACTGAAATGACTCAATGCCTAAATCCTGATTGTTTAGAATCTAATTCACCAGAAACCAAATTTTGTCAAAGTTGCGATGAAAAATTAGTTTTAGTCGAACGTTATCGAGCCTTAAAAATTATTGGGCGGGGTGGTTTTGGTCGAACTTTTCAAGCGGTGGATGAATTTAAACCCTCAAAGCCTTTTTGTGTAATTAAACAATTTTTACCTCAAGCAAAAGGAACAGAAAATTTATCAAAAGCTGCTCTATTATTTGCTCAAGAAGCTGAACGTTTAGATACTTTAGGTAGACATCCACAAATTCCCGAACTTTTAGCATACTTTAGTCAAGATAATCGACAATATTTAGTACAAGAATTTATTGATGGGCAAACTTTACAACAGGAATTAACTTGGTCGGGTGCTTTTGATGAAAGGAAAATTTTGGAGTTGTTAAAAAGTTTGTTACCTGTGTTGGAATTTATTCATGCTCAACGGGTGATTCATCGGGATATAAAACCAGAAAATATTATTAGGAGAAAAAGAGATAACCAATTAGTCTTAGTAGATTTTGGTATAGCGAAATTTGTGACAAAGATGGCTTTAACTGTGACGGGAACTATTATTGGTTCTGAAGGATATGCCCCTCCCGAACAAGCAATGGGAAAAGCAACCTTTTCTAGTGATATTTATAGTTTAGGTGTAACTTGTATTCATTTATTAACTGAAGTCGAACCTGTTAACTTATTTGATGTGGGCGAAGATAAGTGGATATGGCAAAATTATTTAAAGTCGAAGGTAAGTGATAAAGTAAAAAATTTATTGGATAAAATGATTATCAGGGCGACTAAGAAAAGATTTCAAAATCCAAGAGAAATTTTGTCGGTTATTAACCATATTTATCCAATGGAAACAAAGTTTATCCCCCCACCACGAATATTTCCAAAACCAACAGCAACACCAGTTATTATTGACACTTATCCACCACAAACATTTCTCACATCAATACCAGAATCAGAAATAGGAGAAATATTTACTTTTGAAGCAGTAACTGTCAATAATTTTGGCAAAATAATCAGTCATACTACCAATAGTGCCAGACAAAAAATAGAAGATTTAGGTAATGGTATTAAATTAGAAATGGTTTATATTCCTGGAGGAAGTTTTATTATGGGTTCCCCAGAAAATGAACAGGGAAGAAGCTCTGATGAAAGTCCGCAACATCAAGTAACTCTCCAACCTTTTTATATGAGTAAATACCCTATTACTCAAGAACAATATCAGGCAATTATGGAAGAAAATCCTTCTCACTTTGAAGGAAAAAGTCGCCCAGTTGAAAATGTTACATGGTATGACGCAGTAGAGTTTTGCCAAAAGCTTTCTGAGAAAACTGGCAAAATTTATAGACTGCCCAGTGAGAGTCGGTGGGAATATGCTTGTCGTGCCCGAACTTCTACTCCTTTTTATTTTGGAGAAACTATAACGTCTGAGTTAGTTAATTATGATGGTAATTATCCTTATAGTAATGCCCCTAAAGATAAATATCGAGGAGAAACAACCAATGTGGGAATTTTTCCTCCCAATGCTTTTGGTTTATACGATATGCATGGGAATGTCTGGGAATGGTGTCTCGATATTTGGCACATTAATTATGATGGTGCGCCTAATGATGGAAGTGCTTGGGAAACTTTGGGAGATAGTAATATAAAAGTCCTTCGTGGAGGTAGTTGGTACAACTATTCTTGGAATTGTCGGAGTGCCAGACGTTACGAAAATGATGGCGATAATCTTATCTACTACAGGGGTTTTCGGATTGTCTCGTCTACCCCGGAAGTAATAAATTTGTTGGATAAAATGACTGTAGATACAACTAACAAAATATTTCAAAATTATGGGGAAATATCGTCAGTTATTAATCAGACTTATCCAAAGGAAAAAACTTTTACCCCTCCACCACAAACTGAAAAATTAACAGAACCATCAGTTATTAATCAAACTTTTCCACCACCAACATTTCTCACACCAATACCAGAATCAGAAATAGGAGAAATATTTACTTTTGAAGTAGTAACTGTTAATAATTTTGGCAAAATAATCCGCCGTACTCCCGCTAGTGCCAGACAAAAAATCGAAGATTTAGGTAATGGCATTAAATTAGAAATGGTTTATATTCCTGGAGGGAATTTTATTATGGGTTCCCCAGAAGATAAACCACGAAAATACGATATAGAAAGTCCGCCACATCAAGTTACTATTCAACCTTTTTATATGAGTAAATATCCTATTACTCAAAACCAATACCAAACCATTATGGGAGAAAATCCTTCTAACTTTAAAGGAGGAAACTTCCCAGTAGAAAATGTGACATGGCATCACGCTACAGAATTTTGTCAAAGACTCTGTGAGAAAACTGGAAAAATTTATAAACTTCCCAGTGAAAGTCAGTGGGAATATGCTTGTCGTGCCCGAACTTCTACTCCTTTTTATTTTGGAGAAACTATAACGTCTGAGTTAGCTAACTACAATAGCAACTATATTTATGGCAAAGTTTCTAAAAGTAACTATCGACAAGAAACAACAAATGTAGGAATTTTTCCTCCCAATGCTTTTGGTTTATACGATATGCACGGTAATGTCTGGGAATGGTGTCTAGATATTTGGCACGATAATTATAATGGCGCTCCTAATGATGGAAGTGTTTGGGAAAAAGGAGAAAGTATTAATCAAAGAGTTATTCGTGGTGGTAGTTGGAACGATAACCCTAATCATTGCCGGAGTGCTTTCCGCTTTAACAACTATTTTGATAACTTTATAATTAACTTAGGTTTTCGCGTTCTCTTGTTGCCTAATTTTCAGAAAAAGTCTCAAAATACAGGAGCAATATTGTCGGTTATTAACCAAACTTATTCAACGGAAAAAAAGTTTACCCCTCCACCACAAATATCTCAAAAATTAACAGTAACACCCGTTATTAACGAAACTTCTCCACCACAAACATTTCTCACACCAATACCAGAATCAGAAATAGGAGAAATATTTACTTTTGAGGTAGTAACTGTCAATAATTTTGGCAAAATAATTAACCGCACCCCCGATAATGCCAGACAAAAAATAGAAGATTTAGGTAATGGTATTAAATTAGAAATGGTTTATATTCCTGGAGGAAGTTTTATCATGGGTTCCCCAGAAAAAGAAGAACGAAGATTTAATACAGAAACTCCTCAACATCAAGTTACTCTCCAACCTTTTTATATGAGCAAATATCCTATTACTCAAGAACAATATCAAGTCATTATGGATAAAAATCCTTCTTATTTTAAAGGAAGAAATCGCCCTGTAGAGACTGTGACATGGTATAATGCCGCAAAATTTTGTGAACAGCTATCCGAGAAAACAAGAAAAATTTACAGTTTGCCCAGTGAGAGTGAATGGGAATATGCTTGTCGAGCCGGAACAACTACACCATTTTATTTTGGAGAAACTATAACGTCTGAGTTAGCTAACTATAATGGTAACTTTACCTATAGGGATGCTCCAAAAGGTAAATATCAACAACAAACAACAAATGTAGGTAGCTTTCCTCCCAATCCTTTTGGTTTATATGATATGCACGGTAATGTCTGGGAATGGTGTCTAGATATTTGGCACGATAATTATAATGGCGCTCCTAATGATGGTAGTCCTTGGCAAGATAGGGACATAGATAGTTCTCCACTACGGGGTGGTTCTTGGTACGATAATCCTGAGTTCTGCCGTTCTGCTATTCGTGTTAGTTACTTTGGGCGAGTATTCCGTTACAACTACTTTGGTTTCCGTATTGTCTGTAGTCCTAATTAGGGTTTGCTGAAAAAGTCTTTTTTAAGGATTAGGGGAGCGGGAGATTAGGTACGGACGTTGCATAAGGGCGTCCGTACGGGAGTAATTTTTTTGCTATACTCAGCAGCGAAAATGCTAACTTTTTCAGCTCTTCATGCTCAAAACCAGGTACTTTTTCAATACCTAAAAAAGCTAAAACCTTTATATGTAAAGCTTTTAAGATTTAATCAGCAACTCCTAATTATTTCTGATCAACATCAGAGCGATCGCCACCTAACTTCTACCTAATACCTAATATATATAGAAGTCTATCCTCAGTAGAGGTAAATTTCATTCTGTGAAGCTCCAAAAAAAATCAGCTAAAAAAGGTATTTCGGCTTGCATTGTCTCTAAAATCGTGATACAGTTATTTATATGTTGTCTTGCGCCCATGCTATTGACTTTTGATTCAACAACAAAAGCCAAATTGTTAGGGTTGGTAGATTTAGTTTTGCTAGTTGCCCAGGTAAGAAATGTAGAGAAATTCATATCCCATAAAATAGTCAATCTATCAACCAGTAAAAAATGAAGAGAGAAAAATTAGTCATTCATCCAAAAGTAAGTTAAGGGCGATCGCCTATCAAAACAATGAAACTATAGTTATTTCCCAGCTCAAAATTCTCTAAAGCAATAACACTCCGTAGGATTATTGTACTATAAATCCTATTACCAGGGCCTGTTTTTACTCCAAATCACAAAACTAAATTTTAATGTTAGGGTGAGAAAATCTTTACCCTCCCTAAAAATAAAACAGATATCTCCATATTTTTTATTATCCTTACTATCTATCAGGAATTTTATTGAAGTAGAAAGAAGTAAAAACTAAGAAGATAAAATCAGAGGAGGAACCATGACCGAATGTCTCAACCCAGATTGTTTAAAAATCAACCTACCAGAAACAAAATATTGTCAAAGCTGCGGTGAAAAATTAGTTTTAGCCGGACGTTATCGCCCTCTAAAAATTATTGGGCAAGGTGGTTTTGGCAGAACTTTTCAAGCAGTAGATGAGTATAGACCATCCAAACCTTTTTGTGTAATTAAACAATTTTTTCCTCAAGCTCAAGGAACCCAAAACAGAGAAAAAGCTGCCTCATTATTTGCCCAAGAAGCTGAACGTTTAGATAGTTTAGGTAGACATCCACAAATTCCTGAACTTTTCGCATATTATACTCAAGATAACCGACAGTATTTAGTGCAAGAATTTATCGACGGACAAAATTTAAAACAGGAGTTAGAGTTGTCAGGAGCTTTTGATGAAAGGCAAATTAGGGAGTTGTTAAAAAGTTTGTTGCCTGTATTAGAGTTTATTCATTCTCAACAGGTGATACATAGGGATATTAAACCAGAGAATATTATTAGGAGAAGGAGAGATAACCAATTATTATTAGTAGATTTTGGAGCAGCTAAATATGCAACGAATACTGCTTTAGCTGTGACAGGAACTGTAATTGGTTCTGCGGGATATGCTGCTCCAGAACAAGCATTAGGAAAAGCAACTTTTGCTAGCGATATTTATAGTTTGGGTGTGACTTCTATTAATTTATTAACTCAGGTGGAACCTTTTGATTTATTTGATGTGAGTGAAGGTGAATGGGTGTGGCGAGAATATTTAAAGTTTACCGTAAGTGATGAAGTTGCTAAAATTTTAGATAAAATGATTGTTGGAGCAACTAAGAAAAGGTTTCAAAATGTAGGAGAAATATTGTCGGTTGTGAACCCTAAATATCAACAACAAATCAACTCTACTGACAAACCAAAAATATTTCCAATATTTACAACAGAAGTAGCAAAGGGAGAAAGGTTTACTTTTGAGGTTGTGACAGTCAACAACTCCGGCAAAATCATCAAGCGCACCCAGAGAAATGCGAGGCAAAAAATAGAAGATTTAGGTAATGGTATTAAATTAGAAATGGTCTATATTCCTGGTGGTAGTTTTCTCATAGGTTCACCGAAAAATGAAGCTCGAAGAACTGATAAAGAAAGTCCTCAGCATCAAGTAACGCTTCAACCTTTTTATATGAGTAAATACCCCATTACTCAAGACCAATATTTAGTTATGATGGGGGAAAATCCTTCTTACTTTAAAGGAGGAAACCGCCCAGTAGAGAGAGTGACATGGCATAACGCTACAGAATTTTGTCAAAGGTTATCTGAGAAAACTAGGAAAACCTACAGACTACCTAGTGAGAGTCAGTGGGAATATGCTTGTCGCGCTGGTACAACTACTCCTTTTTATTTTGGTGTTACTATTACGACTGATTTAGTTAACTACAATGGCAACTATGGTTATGGCAATGCGCCTAAAGGTAAATATCGACAACAGACTACCGATGTGGGAAGTTTTCCTCCCAATGCTTTTGGTTGATACGATATGCACGGGAATGTAGACGAGTGGTGTCAGGATATTTGGCATAATAGCTATGAAGGTGTGCCCACTGATGGGAGTGCTTGGGAAAGTGGGGAAAATAGTGAGTTACGAGTGCTCTGTGGTGGCAGTTGGAATGACTATCCCTGGTGGTGTCGGAGCGCTGATCGTGACTGGGATAATACAAACATCTGCGTCAACAACGGGGGTTTTCGGGTGGTTTGGTTGTTTGGTTTCTAGTCTCCTTCTTTTGGTTCCTAGAATTTTTTCCCTATACCACAAAACAGTCAATCTATCAACCAGTAAAAAATGAAGAGAGAAAAATTAGTCATTCATCCAAAAGTAAGTTAAGAGCGATCGCCTCTCAAAAGAACGAAATTATAGGTGTTTCCCTGGTTAAAATTCTCTAAAGCAATAACACTCCGTCGGATTATTCTACCATATAGACGATGGCAAAACAGAAAAAAAACGCTAAAAATATTGAAACTTCGTGATTAGGATGTGAAAATTTTTTCGCAAATTTTGTCATCAATCTATGACAAAGTTGAAAATTTTAAAACTAAAAGCCTTTTTATTATAAATAAAAATTATATTGTTTCTCAAGTTACTGAAATATAGTAGTTTTTCTTGTTTTCCATTCCCTACTCTCTACTCCTAAAAACAAAAGAATTTTGCAGTATGGGAATTGCTATAGAAGAAGGAAGAAGTATTCAATAATTAATAATTAATAATTAATAATTAATAATTAGCTCTTCTGTAATAGAAGGATTGGCTAAAAGGAATTTTTTTCTTTTTTCTCTTGAAATAGAAGTCTTTATACCTTAATTTTTCGGTAAATATTTAAGATAGGTTATATCAAATCCGCTTAATTCGGTATAAAAAATGTTTCATCTTCAGTCAAGAGCAAATCTTTCTAAAATCTCTTCCTTGTTGCCTAAAGCCAACGAATTTATACCTCAGGCTTTTTGGGAATTGCTATATATAGGGTTTTCAAATGAGGTGTAAATCTAGATTGAGGTTTTTTCTAATCAAAAAATCCTGTCTTGAGTACCCGCTAATACCATTTATCAAAAACTTTATCTATTTCAGAGTAGGGGAGTAGGGGAGTAGTAGGGACGTTGCATAAGGGCGTCCGTACAGGAGAAGCAAACATAAGAATAATTAACATTAAACTAGCTAAAATTAGTAAAAAAAAGATTCTGATTGTGCTGATTAGTTAATAACTGAAGTATCGCTCAAGTATAGCAATAATGCATGGGAATTGGTATAATCCTTGTGTCAACCTACTTGTCAACCTACTATTTAATGCTATTTTCCCTTCTTTACTATTCCCTATTCCCTTTTTAATAGGACTCAGTTTCCGCATTTCAAATAAAAATGCTATCCCAATGCTAGCGGATTTGATATTATATATTTGCCAATATTCATATTTATAAATAAACAGTAAGCATTCAGCTATTAACACTCAGCTCTGGTGCTTTTTTAATAAATTAAGCCAACAAATGAGTTAATAACTCGCATTTGTGTTATGTATCTAGATTTTATATTCCCTATTGCCTTTGACAAAAATTGAATATATAGGTAAGCATTCAGCTATTAGCATTCAGCTAGCCTCCTGCGGAGGAACTTCGTTAACAGCAATAATATCCAGCTATTATACAATTTTGAAAAAAGAATGTTACGAATAGTCAGGGCGATAAAAAGATTTTGCAGGATATTTCCTTTTGACAAAAAAGATGATTTACAACCTAAAAAAATGGTATTAAAGCCATTCATTTTGCTGAGTGACTCCTGTACGTCGCCAATCCGACGGCTCCCCTACCTGACTCCTAAAAAGTCCCCTAGCTATTTGTAGCAAAAATTTATCAAATTGGTATTAAAGCTATCCATTATAGAGTTTTATCTTAAGAAAGATATTTATAAAGTATAGTCTTAAGGGTGGGGTTTAAATTTCCCACCAAAAACAATAGCTGATAGCTGTTTCGCTATCCTACGGAATGCTAACGCAAACGCGACATGTTTGCGGAGCATTCCGTCAGGAAAAAGCGCAGCTCCTCCGCAGGAAGGAGGCTAGCTGACGGCTGAATGCTTACAATAAATACTTGATTAGACGTAGCAACTCCTAATTTCATCCCAACTATTCAAACCTAAAACCTAATCCAATAAATCTTAATCTAACTCATCAGATATCGCTCGAAATAAAGTAATTGTTTCTAAATCATCAATACTTCTAGAAATATTATTACCAGAACCCGTTTTTACTATAACTAAGTTCTTTTCAGGATTAATATAAAGATATTGCCCCCACGCTCCAGTTGCACAATAATCACTGTTTGAACCTTCAGGAATCCACCAATGATATTGATAACCCCACCTAAAATAACTTTCATCTGTTGCTCCTGGTTTTAAGTGGAGAGTATCGGGTATTGTTGACTCTTTTACCCAACTTTTAGGGATAATTTGTTGTCCGTTAAAATATCCATTGTGTAGATAAACTAAACCAAATTTTGCATAATCTCTCAAAGTACAATTCATCCCACAAAAAGTTACTTCAGTTCCATAATTATCCGTCAACCAATAAGCATCTGATTCGGCTCCCATTGGTTGCCATATTTTATTCTCTAAATAAGTCACAATATTTTGTTCTGTGGTTCGTTTTACTAATAAACTTAATATCTGACTATTTAAACCCATATATTCAAAATAATTTCCTGATGGGAATTGAGAAGGATAATTTAAAACTGCCTTTTCCATAGGCTGTATATAGAGAAATAATTTATATAAAAGTTGATAAATATCTGTATTTTGATAACCAAAATTTTCAGTAAATCTGACACCAGATTGCATCTGCAGAATATGTTTAATTAGTACATTGTTATAACCAGACACTTTCAATTCTGGCATATATTTAGTAATCGGGTCATCTATACTGTCAATATAATTATCTTCTAAGGCGATTCCTATCAAAGCAGAAATAAAAGCTTTTGCTACTGACCAAGATGTAATTTTATTGGTATTTGTATAACCTTGAAAGTATTTTTCATAGACAATTACATCATTTTTTACCAACAAAAAACCAGTAGTTTTTAAACGCTGTAAAAAGTCTGACATTTTTCTAGTTTCACCCTGGAAATCATAAGATATATTCAGGTCGAGGAAATTTTCCTTAAATTGATATGATTTTTGAGAACAATGAATAATTTTACTGGGAAAAACTTGATTCATGTTCCGAAAGTTGATGACTCTTTTATTATCATCAAATAAAGTAAATTTTGGTTCAAAATAAAATTTCCATATAATTAAAATAATGGTAATTAGAGGCAGAATAAAAATGATAATAAATTTGATAATGTTCATAGCTATTGACTGACTGGTAGATAGATATACTAACGCTGTTTATGTTATCATCTGGAAATAAAATTTACTAGAGGTTAACAAATGCCGGATGATTTAGTACCATTTATCATTGGTGTAAGTGTTTTGATTCTTTATCTAGTATTTTCAGCTATGACTGAAATGGGAACAAAATGGTTGGATAGAAAAAAAGATGATTAATACTTTTGCTCTAACTATTCCTAAAAAAAAGGGAGGTTTTATATGATTTTAATTAGCATAAATACAAAAAAATATTCAAGCTTTGCCAGAAAATAGCAGAGCTTTCATTAATTGATCATCGATAATAAATAATGGATAATTACCTCTTTAACAATTGATAATGGATAATAAATAATGGATAATTATGCTAAAAAATAATTATCCATTATTAGGAGAGGCTTTTAACCTAGATTCGATTAATTATCAATTATTAATTATCAATTGGTCATTAAGCACCGACAGAGAATTGATTACCAATTATAATTATGTATAACTTTTGCCGTAAAATGTTTTGAATGAAATAAAAATGTCTAATTATTTTTTTCTATTTGCTTATATAGTAATCTAATCTGAATTGTGAGATATGGTAAACTTTTAGACAATAGGCAACAGAGAACAAGGAAAAAAAAACGTATTTTATGAAGATAATAACCACCATATTTTAGACTTTTAGACAGGATTCATTAATTGATAATTGATAATGGATAATTGATAATTACCTCTGGTTAAAACTGTTACGGAATTGAATAACAGGAAATTCAAGAGCACTTTTCTCTTGGTCGATTGGATATGGCGTTAGCGGAGCGGTTCTGAAAGAGCGGGAGACCTCGCCATCCCATCCTACGGAATGCTCCGCAAACGACCGCTCTCTTGGTCGATTGGATATGGCGAGGAGACCTCGCCATCCCATCCTACGGAATGCTGCGCAAACGACCGCTTTTTTCCCTATCCAAGGGTCCGCTTCAAGGCGCGAATTATTTAATTATTAATTATTAATTATTAATAATTCGGTAAAATTCTCACATCTGATTCCTGATTTTTATATATAGCAGATTCGTTGGTATGTGAGGTACAATGAAATAAAAACCTTTGTACCAGAGGTAAGATACCTGTGAAAGATTTACCGAATAATTAATAATAATTGATAATTAAATAATCCAGGTTAAAAGCTTCTCCTTTCAAGTTTCAAGGGGAAAAAATTTGTAAGCATTCAGCCGTCAGCCATAAGCTAGCCTCTTTTCCTGTGGAATGCTTCGCAAACAGAGGAGCTTTCCTACGGAATGCTACACAAACGCTTTTTATGTCGCGCAGCGAAACAGCTATGAGTTATTAAATCATTATTATACCCAAGGATAAATTAGTCTTTAAAGAGAATTAAAATTTATAAAGAAAGAGATAATTAGGGGTTTGGTGAAGTAGTTGCTTGATTTTGTCAAAAGCTGAATGCTGAATGCTGAATGTTAATAGCTGAATGCTTACAAAAATTTCTTTTTTTTCTTGAGCGTTAATCCTCTCCATAAAAGGGAGAGTTCATTAATTGATAATTGATCAGGAATAATGGATAATTACAAGAAGATTAAAACCGCTACGGAATTGAATACCCCGAAATTCAAGAGCACTTTTTTCTCTTGAAATAGAAGGCTTTATACCTTGATTTTTCGGTAATTATTAATTGTTAATTGCTGAACTAACGTAAATGAAATCTAAGGATAAGTGAAGGAGTCAAAAATTAAAAGTATCGGAATAGTATCGAGGAGATTAGGTAAACTGAAATATTTACCAGACAATCTTGACAAATTTTCTCGGGTGAATCCAAAATAAATTACTTAATTTTATTGGGAAATGCTGATAGTTAATAACTAAATTATTACTATATATAATTATACAGAGGTGTAGGACTAGATAACTGTTATTATATTCAAAATTAATCAGAAGTAGCAGGAAAAAAAATTAATTTAGCCAACACTCTACCACTATATTTAGCAGTAGAAGTTGATCTGACTCATACTCTTTGAATATTTTTTTTAATTATCATTATTCAGACTTCATGTAGGTATCAGTTAATGGATAATAACTTATGGGTGAATACTGAGAAAAAATAAATTTTTTGTTGATAAAATACAAAAGTTGTAATTGAATTGATGAGAAAAATGAAAAACACTGAAATTAGTAAAAAGCAACCCATGAAAATTCAAAAAGTTGGTGTTATTGGCGGTGGTCAGTTGGCATGGATGATGGCAGATGCAGCTAAAAAACTAGGAGTAGATTTAATTATTCAAACTCCCCATAAAGATGACCCGGCAGTATCTATAGCAAACGATATTATTTTGGCAGAAATTGATGATGCTCAGGCAACTACTAAGTTAGCAAATAGTTGTGATGTGATTACTTTTGAGAATGAATTTATTAATATAGATGAATTGTCATCTCTGGCAGAAAATGATGTAATTTTTCGTCCGAGTTTATCTGTATTGAAGCCGTTATTAGATAAATATGAACAGTTGTGTTATTTGCAAAATTTAGGTTTACCTGTTCCTAACTTTTGGGAGTGGGGAAAAGAAATTGAGTCTTTATCTTTCCCTCTGGTATTAAAAGCTCGTCGTCATGGTTATGATGGTCAAGGAACTTTTATTGTTAAGGATATTGAGAGTTTAAAATCTCAGGGAAATTCGGAATTTCTAATACAAGAATTTATTCCTTTTGAGCGAGAAGTTGCTGTTATTGCTGCTCGTGGAGTAACTGGCGAAGTTAAGGTTTATCCCCTGGTAGAAACTCAACAAGAAAATCAGGTTTGTCGGCGAGTTTTTGTGCCTGATGAAAATTTGGAATTAGTGAAAGAAATTGAGGCGATCGCTCAGACTATCCTTAATAGTTTGGCAGTAGTAGGAGTATTTGGGATTGAAATGTTTATTACTAAAGATAACAAAGTTTTAATTAATGAAATTGCTCCTAGAGTTCATAATTCTGGTCATTACACTTTGGATGCTTGTGAGACTTCCCAATTTGAACAACATTTACGGGCAGTTTGTGGTTTACCTTTAGGTAGTACCACTCTTAAGGCTAGGGGAGCAGTGATGGTAAATTTATTGGGTTATGAATTTGGGGAAAATAACTACTTGACAAAACGGCAAAATTTAGCAGATATTCCTAATGCTTCAGTTTGGTGGTACGGCAAAACAGAATCTCGCCCAGGTCGAAAATTAGGTCATGTCACAGTTTTGCTAAATGAAGAAAATTTTGAAACTATGCGTCGGGAAGGTGAGGCGATCGCCAATCAAATAGAGAAGATTTGGTATAGCTAAAATTTGGAGCGTTGGATCATTTGCTGATTAGGATATAAAGGATAGAAGAGGAAAGACACTTCAAATAGAAAATACAGCAATAAGCAAATAGGGCTTATTTATAAATTCTCAAACTCAGAAAAGTATTACTTATGATTTGCGCGTAGCGTTATGGCTTTGGGGAATTTACAGCTTTTGACTTTTAAATTTTGAATTTTGACTTACTTAAGGGGGGTGACAGAAAAAAAATAACCGCTATAATATTAAGTATGTTCTACTACGACGTTGGTGACTGCCAATAATGTTTTTTTGACCTACAAATCAAAAAACATTGGGAATCTAGATGTTCGAGTGGCAGTAAACTGGGCTTGTACCCAGAAACTTTAAACTTGGGCCGAGATACCCACCTGGTATTATCCAGGTCAAAAGCTGAGGTAAGACGGCGTTGTGGTGAACTATTTTCTTTGGAAAATAGAAATAATAAGTAAAGAAGCAGTAAAAATTTTGCCAAATAATATTTGACTCCAATCAAAGAGTGAAAATTTTTCTGGCAGATATTCACTGAGAAGATATAACTACACAATTAATTTTTTTGTTCCTGATAATTTAGGAAATGATAGACAACAAGGAAAATACCCTTGAACATTTTCCTAGCAATATTTGACTCCAATCAAAGAGTGAAAATTTTTCTGGCAGATATTCACTGAGAAGATATAACTACACAATTAATTTTTTTGTTCCTGATAATTTA
>NZ_JBNHEQ010000129.1:0-11666 GCF_050016015.1 Dapis hubbardiae BLCC-M172 | reverse complement strand
TTTTCTTACCAATATTTGACTCTCATCAAAGAGTGAAAATTTTTCTGGCAAATATCTACTGAGAAAAGATAACTGCTCAAGTCATTTTTCTGTATTTGACTCTCACCCCTTGAAGAAAATTTTTCTAGCAGATATTCTCACAGATAGGATATAACTACTCAATTAATTTTTCTGTTCTTGATAATTTAGGAAACGATAGACAACAGGAAAATACCCTTGAAAATTTTTCCCACCAATATTTTACTCTTATCCACAAGTAAAAATTTTTCTGGCAGATATTCTCACTTAGAAGATATGACTACCCAATCAATTTTTCTGTTCCTGGTAAAGAGACTTAAATAATCGTTGTCTTTTTTTATGGTCAACAATAGGTGCAGGATAACCTACAACTTCCCGCTCATCCACAGGAATTTTACCAGTAACCAAATATTCTGTATCTACACGACCTAACTCTGACACCCACTCCCGAATATATTCTGCTTCTGGGTCATATTTTTGTGTCTGAGATGTGGGATTAAATATTCTCAAAGGTTTTGGGTCCATCCCACTCGAAGCACTCCATTGCCAACCTCCATTATTAGCAGAAAGGTCGCCATCTATTAATTTCTGCATAAAATATTTTTCGCCCCATTGCCAATTAATAATTAAATCTTTGGTCAGAAAACTGGCGACTATCATCCGACAACGGTTGTGCATCCAACCTGTTTCATTTAACTGACGCATAGCAGCATCAATAATAGGATAACCTGTCTTTCCTTCGCACCAAGCTTGAAAATTTGCTTCATTATTCTCCCAAGGAAAATTTTTCCAATGTTCTCGATAAGGACCTGTTTCTAATTGGGGATAATGGTACATAACATATTGATAAAATTCCCGCCATGCTATTTCTTTTTGCCAGGTTTCTATATTTGCAAATGCTTCTTCACTACGGCAATTTTTGATTAATTCTTGAGTTTTTGTCCAAACTGTACGAATACCAATAGTGCCAAATTTTAGAGCAGCACTTAGTTGAGATGTTCCATCAATACTAGGGAAGTCTCGCTGTTCTTGATATGAATATATTGCTCCATTAGAAAATGTTTCTAATTTTTCTAATGCTGCTGTTTCTCCAGGTTCAAGAATGAGTTTATTTTCCCAATTAAATCCTAATTCTTTAGCAATAGGTAAGTCAATTACTCCTATTTTTTTTGTGTCTTGAAGTTGCTCTTCAGTTAAACCTTTGAGTAAGGAAATATTAACTGGAGCTAATTTTTTTTTGCTCTTCCAATTTTTCCAGAAAGGAGTATAGACAGTATAAGGTTTTTTAGTTCCAGTAAATATTTCTTCTGGGTAATGAAGGAGTTGATCCCAAAAAGTTTTTACTTGAATATTTGCTGCTTCTAAATTTTCTCTAACTTGGCGATCGCGTTCCTTACTATAAGGTTCAACATCTAGGTTCCAATATACAGCTTTTGCCTCCAAAAAAGTTACTAATTTTGGAATAGTTTCTGTAGGTTTTCCAGAGATTATTAATAGTTGACTTCCTATTTGTTTATAGCGTTTTTCTAAATGTTGTAAACAACCAATCATATAGGTAACTCTTCCAGGAGCAATATCGTCTCGTTTGAGAATATTTTCATCAAGACAAAATATACCTACTACTGTTTGACTTTCTTGAGATGCTTGTGTCAGTCCGATATTATCTGAAATGCGTAGATCGCGTCGATGCCAAAATAGGATTAAGTTAGACATTTTCTTTAAGTTTACTGTTGGTAGAAGAAAGAAGGAAGAAAGAAGAATTAAATAATTGATAATTGATAATTGATAATTGATAATGGATAATTGATAATGGATAATTGATAATTACCTCTCCCTAAAAGGAAGAGGATTGAATAAAAGGAAAATAAATTCATTGTTTCTCTTGAAATATAGCGTTTCTCAGGTTAGTAAGGTATAGTTTTATCTTTCTTCTTTATTCCCTGTTGCCTGTTGCCTATTGCCTGTTGCCTGTTGCCTAAAGCGTAGAATTTTGTACCTCACGCCTCTTGGGAATTGCTATAGAAGGCTTTAAACCTTAATTATTCGGTAAGAAGTAAGAAGTAAGGAAGAGTAAACATTATAAAAAGGAATAAACGATAAATATAACTGTCTAAAATGGGTAGTGATGTACAAGTAGTGATATTCTGAAAAAAATTTAAGTAGGCTAGGAAATACTATTCCTCTAAAAAGTTGCCTACCTCCACAATAAATCACAATCATCAAAGGACTACCCTAAAATTAATTAGAGCAGCTATATTTTTGGCATAAAGGAAGAAGAACGAAGCAAGAAAGAGTAAACATTATAAACAGGGATAAACGATAGATATAACAACCTAAAAGAAATTGGATAGCCTATTTTTGAGCATATCTAATAAACATCTACCTTTTTGTATAATTCTTTTTTCAAAATGGTATCATACCACTTAAAAAAAAGAGTATATAGAATTCATTTCAGACAGTTATCTGTTATCTCTATCATTTTTTCCTTTTTTCCTTTTTTTTCAATATTTACACCTTCTATCCGAGATAACTAGCTTTCTTGCTCCTCCCTTCTCTCCGAGATAACTAAATATTTCTTCCTTCTTCCTTCTTCCTTCTTCCTTCTTCCTTCTTTTATATTCCTGATAAAAATGGTTTAGCTAAGAATAAACTACAGATTGATTTAGCATCTACAAATTCTCCCTCAATAATAGCTTTTTCTAATTCTTGAGGAGTCATTAAAACTGTTTCCATATCTTCATCAATATCTTGTGCAGGAGGATTTTCTAACTTCTCTAAATCTTCTGCCAAAAAAGCATAAATAAATTCATCTGAGTATCCAGGAGCAAGGGGAAATTCTCCTAACTTTTGCCATTTATTTGCTCGATAACCTGTTTCTTCTTCTATTTCTCGTTTAACAGTCTCAGCAGGATTTTCATTTTCCTCTATCGTACCTGCGGGAAATTCTAAAAGTCTACCTTGAACAGCAAATCTATATTGTTTTACTAATACTAATTTTCCATCTGAAGTAACAGGAATACATAAAGCTCCTCCCGGATGACGGATACATTCCCAGTCTCCTTCAACTCCATTAGGTAGACGTAGATAGTTAACATCAAAGTTAAATTTTCTGCCTTTATATAAGAGACGTTGTTTAATAATTTCAGGTGGTTCTTGATTTGACATAAAATATAATAAACTAAGTTTTAACTATAATATCATCTACAGGTTAAATGGTTAAAGTTGATAATTATAGATACTCTCTATAATTTAATTTATTTTTTATTTATCCATAAATCAAGAAAATTATATTATGAGGAATCGCCGAAATTTTATAAAATCTTTAGGTGTAGCAGGACTTGGTTTAAGTGGCAGTTTATTGTTGCACAAAGATATTGCGAGGACAAAAAAAATAAATATTAGTAATCCCTCAGAAAATACTTTTACATTTGAAACCTTTAAGATCGATATGAGAGGTAATAAAATTAAAATTCAACGTCTAAAAGTGCCTTTTATTAAAGAGTATTTAGATGGTGAAATATTTATAGAAATGATATCAATTCCCAATGGTACTTTTCAGATGGGTTCTCCAGAAACTGAGGCTAAAAGATTGCCAAATGAAAGTCCTCAACATCAAGTTACTATTACCTCATTTTTTATGAGTAAATATCCGATAAATCAAGAACAATGGCAAATTGTAGCATCAAAATTTCCCAAAATAAATATACCTTTAAATCCTAATATATCTAAATTTAAAGGTAAATATTTACCAGTAGAAAGTATATCATGGTATGAAGCTAGTGAATTTTGTGCCAGAGTGTCTCAAAAAACAGCTAAAAACTATCGTTTACCTAGTGAATCAGAATGGGAATATGCCTGTCGTGCAAATACAAATACTCCTTTTTATTTTGGTGAAACAATTACAACTAATCTAGCTAATTATAATGGAAATTCTAATTATGGAGAAATTTCCACAGGAGTATGGCGTGGTCAAACTACACAAGTTGATAGCTTCCCAGGGAATGCTTTTGGTTTATATGATATGCACGGAAATGTTTGGGAATGGTGTGCTGATGATTGGCATAGTAATTACAATTTTGCACCATCAGACGGCATTATTTGGAAATCTGAATCAAAAAGTTTATATAAAGTTTTAAGGGGAGGTTCTTGGAATATTGGTGCAAGGCGTTGTCGTAGTGCTTCTCGTTATGCTTTAATTCCTGATAGTAAGGATAATTTTTTAGGATTTCGGGTAGTTTATTGAAGAATTTTGTAGATTCCAAATAATGTTTTTAGGTTGAAGGTTTTAGATCAAATTTTATCTATAAGCTATAGTATATTTCTTAACACTGAAATTTTTTTATAGCGTAGGGATAATATCAATTATGAAAGAGTTACCTGAGAATCAAACAAAGATATTTACTAAAATAATATGGGGGATAATTGGTGGAACTCTTTGGGGTATTTTATTTTGTGCTGCTTTGGCTGGTTTATTTATCGGAATTAATCAAAATTTAATCACTATTATAAGTGCATTATTAATGGGTATTTTGTGGTGTACAATTATCAGCCTAATCTGGAAATCATTAATTGGTAGACAAGATGAATCTAGCAAAAATTATATAATAGCTGGAATTATTGGTGGGTTATTTCTAGGTAGTGCTATTGGAGGATTAATGTTAGCAATATTAAATCGGGATGCTAACTTTGCTAGAGCTTATTTATCAGGAGCATTTCTTGGAGGAAGTTTTGGTTTTGTTTGGAGTTTATTTAAACCTCCTATGTTTTTAGGAGGTATGAGAATTTGGGGTAAGTCTGGAGCAATTTTAGGTGCAATTTGGGGTTCTTTTTTCGGCACAATTATAGGTATAGTTGCCACAGTTTGCTTACTATTTTGGAGTCAAGGAAATATTGATGTTAGTGCGAAGAATTTACCTCAATTATTAATAGCTGCTCTGATTTTTGGTGCTGGTAATGGTGCTATTGGTGGAACAATATCGGGAATTATATTTGGTGGATTAATTATGGCTCCTCCTTTACCTTTAGCATTAGAATTAATTGGGATAAGAGGTGCAATTGTTGGAGGAATTTGGGGTTGTTTTTTGACGGCGATCGCTTGGGGAATTATTGGCGGGGTTTTATCTATAACTATTGGTGATGATTTGTTTTTCAGTTTAGGAATTAGTGGTCAAGTTACTCTGTTAAAAGGAGTAATTGTTGGTGCAGGTATTGGCTCAATTTGGGGAATAATTTCTGGTGCTTTTTGGGGTGTTTTTGGTAGATGGTAATTGATAGTAATGATTCTTATAATAGAATTCACCCCAACCAAGAAACCGGGTTTCTGAACAGTGATTATTACCTGGAAATACCTTAAGTTTGCCACTCCCCATGGCTACAAGCGGTGGATATTTTTGGTTCTCACAATAAGTTTTTTACCGAAATATTGTGGTTTAAAGCCTCCCCTTTTAAAGGGATAATAAATAACAATTTTCCTGTTCGTAAATTCTCTTCTTTTCAAGGAGAGGTAATTCTCAATTTTCAATTCTCAATTATTGAACTACTCCATTAAGTCATTATCACAAACCCATAATTTCTATAACTAAATTATAGGAAAACTCTCCCCGTCAAAAGGCTAGGGTGAGGATTGCCGGACAATACGTTCAATTGGTATTTGACTGGACAATGCTTTTTCTAGATCGTAGGGAAACGGAGGATAAATAGGTCGATACTCTATCGGTTTCCAGGGTTTATGGCGTACAATTGCGTTTAGAAAAACACAAGTTTCATCATAGGGATTAATACCAGCATGGGGAATTTTTGGTGGTACTTTAATCACAAAAGAATCCTCTTCATTTAAAGGAAAATATTGATATTTCCCTTCCGACAAAATAACCCAAATCAACTGTCCACTAACAACTTGAACGTAGTCTGTTTGATTGCGATGAACATATAAATTTTCCTGAGTACCTGGTGGGTATTTTCCTACCACTGTTTCGTTACTATTCAGACTAGAATAGTAGGAAATTCCCTCCGGTACAATTTCCTCACTCAGTTGTAAAATCTCTACACTGGGTATCTTTTTCATATTTTTGTTCCCATTCAATCAGTTCCAATTAGATACAGTCTTATTTAGGAGAGAGAATTTTTAACATAGCTGATAACTTTTGTTTGCAAATACGCTGCCATCATTTTTGCTCACAGTAGCATTAATATCATATCTAGGTTGTGTGGTTGAAATATCCCTCTCAATTTTCACTTTAATAAAGTCACCTGCTTCTAGTTTTAGGGGCTTTTCAAAAAGTTTTACATATCTAACTAACCAACTTGTTTTTTGTGACAAGGTATCAATTACTGTTTCTTTGTCTACCCAGAGATTTATAAAGAAAATAAATCCATCAAATAAGCTTGTTTTTTTGATAAGAAATTCTAGATTTTTCTCCTCTCTCGTTACTAAATCTTCAGCAAAAACTATATTTTCAAATTCTTGGGGTTCGGCAATCAAATTACGAACGGGAAAATTATAGGTGACATAAGTTCTTGGTTGAGAAAAGTTCCAGTCATCACTTAAATTTATGATAACTTTTTTCATAATTAACTTCAGAAAAAAGTTAACTATTTGCTTCTCTGGTGAAAGTTTTAATGGTGAGACAGGTGCTATTTTCGTTATGCACTGATACGGAATAAACTCAGCATTTGGCTTTAAAAACCTATTTTTAGCATCATCAACTGCTAGCACCATACCTTCTCTGCTACCTATAGAACCGACAATTTCATGAATTAATATATCGCATTTTTCTTCAATCTCTATATCTTGTGAAAATCCTTGGTAAATTTTAATCTTTTCTTCTAGATTAAGTTCTTCGATCAGTTTTTTTTGACTGTAAGAAAGCTTTTTCATTTTCTTCTATTGTATAAAGCTTTTTTACTTCTGCATCTACACACATTTTTGGTAAAAATAAGGCTTTGTCCGTACCAATTTCAACAACTATTTTGTCTTTTATTTTTTGATAAATTACTTTTCTCTAGGCTTGATTTCTAATTTCATCATCTTCCATCAAATCATACATAGAATTTATATATAAATTATTATTTTCATTAATCGACTTAATCGGATCAAAGCCACTGAAAAAGACAAAATTTAGATTTTGGAAGAATTTTAAAATATCCGATCTAGATCTAATAGTCATGGTCTCAACTTATGCTCTAATTCTATTCATTCTGTCTGGGAATTGACAGTTCAGGAGTACGATAGCATCTTTTCGGGTTAACTTTTTCCAGGAACTCTGCTATGCGTCCCAATCCCTCCTCCACATCTTCCGGACTTTTGGTAAAGTTGACGCCCAAAAAACTAGGGCTTGTAACGATTATTTGATTATATAATATTAGGCTAATTTACTATAGCCATATTTGCAGATCCAGTATTATCTACGAAGGATAAGAGCTAGGTCGTTTATTCTGGCTTCATATCACCCGTCAGCCGAATACATTTTTCGATCCTTCATCCAGATGTTGTACATGGCCCACGTTGAACAGAGCAGTCTGTTCTAGACCTGTATTAACTTGGTACTTTAACTTAATGATGTTAAATCTCGGCTCATCTGGATCTCGGCTAACAGTAATTGTTCCCACCACCCGATCGCCTGGTGCAACTTTTAAGCTTTCTTGGAGGGGGTATAGTTGCTGTCCCCAATGGCTGTAAGTTTTTCCAGGTCCGGTGTCAAGAACGACTCCATTGGGAAAATCTGTGGTGAACCAGCCAAGAAACCCCTTAATTTCAGTTTGCTTATTGATTGTGTACTCAAAATCCTGACTGAACTGGACGAGTGTGGTAGGATCGACAGTGGCACAGTCAAACTCAAGCACTTTCTGTGATGCCGAGGCGAGATTGTTTGGGGACAAATAGTTGACGCGCATACTATTTTTCAAAAAGTAGTCTGACAAATCCTGAACCACCTCCGAAGTGAAACCGGAGTAGTCTACATCAAGACCCTGAAGATTAGTAACCGTTTCGTCCCACTCTGCTATTTCTTTTTCCAGTTTTGTCCTGACCCAATCTGTGCGATCGTCATCGTTCCCTGGCGCGTAGAGTCCCAGCAGAATTGTGGCACGATTCGGAAACATCAACCCACCCGGTTTTAGCCATTTATCGCGAGCATATGCAACACTATCAAACATGGATTCTTTGAGCAAAAAGCAGCCCATCCACTCGCTGACAATTACATCTACGGGTTCGGGTATTTCCACCTCCTCTACTTTTGAGTTGAGAATTGTCACAACATCTGACACATTTGACGACTCGACTAACCGTCTGGCAAGTTGAGCGGCATTACTGGCATCCACTGCGTAAACACGTTTTGCACCCGCTTTAGCCGCCCAAACAGCCAATACACCTGTTCCAGTACCCACATCAAGGACGACCTTATCTGCTATCAATTCCGATTTGTTCTTGAATATAGCAGAGTGATATGCTTCCATCCTTGCCATGTCTTCTAGCATAATTTTGTGTGCTCGCATTGAGCCATACAAATCAAAGTATTTGAAAGCACTTTCAGGCTGAGTTGGTTGAGTTATTTCCATAACATAGTTTGTTTCTTTGAGAATAAAAATTTGCTAGTAGTAGAACTGCCATTGTTTTTGTCCAACTGTTGGATAAATTCGATATTTGTACCTGGCTTTCATTGTTGTTGTTTTTAACTAAGAATATTGTAGCGTATTCATGGGTATTAAATCAAATCAAAAGTCCCCCTAAAAGGGCAAGGACAATCTCATCTTTTCGGGTTAACTTTTTCCAGGAACTCTGCTATGCGTCCCAATCCCTCCTCCATATCTTTCGGACTTTTGGTAAAATTGACGCGCAAAAAACTAGGATCTGTTTCCGCAAAATCTGTTCCCGGAGCAGTCCCAACCGCATAGTCTTTGGCTAGCATTGATGCTGCTTGCATTGAGTCCATCTCTTTAGGCAGTTCCAAGATACCATAAAATCCTGCCTGGGAATTTCTGATGGCAGATAGAGAATAGCGATCGCAAGTCGCCAAGAATAAATTGTGGCAGCGATGCAAGTAGCTTCTATGATCCTTTAGCAAAACCGCCGAACGCTCTAGCAGTCGTTCTGCCAAAAGTTGTCCAGGAAGATTGGGGCAAATATTCAGTAATACTTTCAGACTCTGTGCAGCTTGAGCATAGCTTGGTGGTACAATCAGAAAACCTATACGCAATCCCGGAGCAGCAAAGGATTTGGCAAATCCATTGACAACGAAATTGTCCCCAGGTAGTTGAGTCCCACTGGGAGCGAAAGCACCTGCAAAGGTCGTTAACTGGTAAACTTCATCGAAAATCACTGGAATGCCGAATGAAGCGATTTCTGCGAGGATTTCCAGACTGGCAACATTTCCGTAGGGATTTCCAGGAGAGTTGAGGATGATGGCAGCGGTTTTGGCCGTTATTAAATCTGACAGTCGGTGGTATGAGAGGTTAAACTCTACATCCAGGGGTGCTGATATGGGAATTCCACCAAACATCTGCACGGTTCGACGATAGTGGCCATATCCGACAGCGGGTATAATGACTTCGCTACCTGGACGTACCAATAGACCCAGTGCTAAAACTAATGCACCAGTTGCCCCATCAGTTATCAATATCTGTGCTGCTGGGATATCTATGTCTAAGGTGGAGGCGTAAAAGCTGCTAATTTTTTCCCGCAGTGACATCTGTCCGCTAATATCCCCGTAACCTAGTATTTTTTCTACTTCTTTGGTCTTTATAGTTAAGTCAACGTATTCTTGAATTGGGAAGTTTGATTGGCCAAAAGCTAGAGAAATGGGTCGCCAGTGAGATTGGTTTCCAGCTAACAGAGTCGAAATCTTGTCAATTCCCATGGGCGGAAATTTTAGTATTGGGGTTAGCATATTGGAAATTGATTATAATTTTTTGTTTGGCAAGGTGAAACCTAATTGCCCATCATACACCTGATAACTGTTAACTGATAACTGGAATTACCCTGGCAAATGCGGTAGTAATCCGTGCTTATGTTGTAATATTTTATTGTATAGATTTGGCATCAAAATGACATTTTTACTTGGGTTTGGAAACCAAACCCCTACAATTTTTTTGTTCAGAAATCATTTAGGATTTCTATATATGAATCAGGAATAAAATTATAATTCAGGATAATGACATTTTTGCTTGGGTTTGGAAACCAAACCCCTACAATTTTTTTGTTCAGAAATCATATTACTTAGAATTACTACTTGTGAATAAAGAAGAAGAAAAAAAATCAACTTCCTTCTTCCTTCTTCCCTCTTTTTTCTTCCCTCTTCCTTCTTCCTTCTTCCTTCCTATTCTCTAAATTTAGGATTAACAAATTCATTCAATCCTTCTCCTAATAAAGATAACCCAACCACCATTAAAGTTAAAGTACAACCAGGAAAAAAAGCAGTCCACCAAATACCTGTTGGTAAAGCATCTAAAGCTAACCTTAAATCATTTCCCCATTCAGCAATTTCAGGAGGTAATCCTAATCCTAAAAATCCCAATCCTCCTAATACTAAAACTGCATCTGCAGCATTAAGAGTAAATAACACAGGAACACTCTGAATAACATTTAAAAATAAATAACGAGTCAACACTCTCCAAGTATTAGCACCCATCGCTCTTGCTGCTTCAATAAAAAGTTCCGTTTTGACACTAACTGTATGGTTACGAACTACTCGATAATACTGTGGAATATAAGCAATACTTAGAGCGATCGCTGCATTTAATATTCCTTTTCCTACGACAAAAGCTAAAGTTATAGAAAGTAATAATCCAGGCAAAGTATAAACAGTATCCATAAAAAATATTAAAATTTTATCAATTCTGCCACCGAGATAACCACTTACCATTCCTAATGGCACACCAATAATTAAACTTAATAAAGTTGCTAAAATCACAACTTGCCAAGCAACTTGTGCACCGAATAAAGTTCTAGAAAAAATATCATAACCTTGACGACTTGTACCAAACCAATGTTTAAAAGAAGGTGGTTGATGTATGGGGTTACTGAGAAATTCTTGAGGGTCTTGGAGTAAGCCTAAATTTTCTAAAAGTGGAGCAAAAATAGCAATTAATATAAATAGAATTGTAATGATTAGACCTACCCACATCATCTGCATTGAAATACTGGGTTTACTAGAGAGATTGAAAAATTTTACTCGTGAAAATATACTTGTCATAATCTGATAATTTTTCAAGTGCGGAAGTAGAATTTTACCATAAATTGAAATACTTTGATAGTAAGCATTCAGCCGTCAGCATTCAGCTATCAGCTATCAATTATTAACTCATTTCCTACCACATAATTGTATGGGTTCACAACTCAAGCGAGTCTTTCTTGTGCTTCAATACTCTGGTTAAAAATGTAGTATAAGTTAAAATAAAGCTTGCTTCATTCATTAAAAAGCTGTTTTGTAGCATTCCGTAGGATGAGGTAACTGCTAATAACTGAATGCTTATCAAAGGTAAGCAGGTACACAAAATTAATTACACATATATACAAGCTGAATTATTTGTATTCTAAAGATCCCAGAGAATTAGAATAGGTAAATAATTTTGTTTAGGTACTTATTATGTTTTTATCGGATAAATTTTGACTAAATCTTTTGCCAAAGCAGAATTATATTCTCTCAATTATT
>NZ_JBNHEQ010000128.1:16720-20425 GCF_050016015.1 Dapis hubbardiae BLCC-M172 | reverse complement strand
GATAATGGATAATGGATAATGGATAATTGATAATTGATAATTGATAATTACCTCTGGTTAAAACCGTAAAGGAATTGAATATAAGGAAATATCCTAGCACTTTTTTCCCCTTGTAGAGCTACAGCTCGCGGCGCAGCCAAGGGGAGGCTAATAAAGCTGAATTATTTAATTATTAATTATTCGGTAAGCTAAATAAAGATTCCTGAATTATTGATTATTTAACTTATGCTTATGGCTGGAGTCTAGAATTATTTACTAGAATTATTTATATGTGTCAACAACTTATATTTCGTTTCACTTATGCGAATTATAAAAATTAATGCTTTAGTAAGCATTCATATCTTGGCAAATATTTTGCCAAAAATGTCAGGTTTTTGAGCTTAATTTTAGTTATTTTATTGCACTCTTTTCAAGTTTTCGCACCACTTAAACTTATGATATCTATTACTTAGGGATATCATAGGTTTATGCAGTAAATTCTACTTAATAATTAACATAAAAAAGGGTAAAATTAGGAGACTAAAGAGGTTATTAGGAACCTCCCTATAGATGAAGTTAATTTTGTTTTTTTCAGTTTCTATACATCCTTTATTATAAGAATATAGAGCCAAATTATTGAGATTTTCTATTACCAGTTAATCACCCGAAAAATTGAGTAATAAATTCAATAAATTAACTATAGCAATCCGCGCTTATGTTGCGGGTAATTAAAAAGTAAATAAAAAAGTTGAAACTCCCACCTGTTCCCAGTTAAGTCTTCCCTAAAAAGCAGTAAGATTTTTGCCACGAATATGCGGAGGATTGCTATAGATATCAAACACTCAAAAAAACATAATTTTTAAAGCAAGCTTACCTCAATAGAACAATTAAAGTAACTTATCAAGTGCTATCTTGTAACTTTCATAAGGAGAAACCCCAACTATATTTTCCACAAGTTCACTACTTTTAAAAAACATTACTGCCGGAATACTACGAATACTAAATTTCGTGGCAGTTTCTTTGTGTTCAGAAATATCAATTTTAACTACTTTAGCACGACCTTGATATTCTTCAGCTAGCTGGTCAATTAAAGGACTAATTTTCTTACATGGACCACACCACGATGCAGTACAATCTACGACAAAGACGGTCTCAGAAGTTAAAAGTGTATCAAATTCATTGTCATTTATATAAGTTGCTGTACTCATCGAAATACCTGATATGATTAATTATTATTAATCATACATCAAATAGGAATTATCATACCAATGAATAATTGATAATTGATCAATCCGACTTTATTGCCTTCTCTTTCAAGAGAAAAAAAGTTCTACGAGATTTCCTTATCTTCAATTCCTTTACGGTTTTAACCAGAGGTAATTATCCATTATCAATTAATCAATGGTAAGCTATTAATTGCTGTTTTTTAGGGAAAAATAAAAATAAATGTCAGCGATCGCTTCGAGAAATCCTATAAATTTATATAGCAATTATAAATTAGTTGTGAAAATTTTTATAACAATTAATCTCAAGGGAAAATCCTTAAAATTATAACTCCTGACAACTAACTATCACCAAAATATTACAACTAAAATAGGATTGCTATAGTAAAGATAATCTAAATTATTTTCTGATTATTTCGATTATCAATCCATTGCTTGGCACGTTTAACTGCCTCTTGTCGAGAAGAAGCATAAGGTACTGCAACAACACAACCTAATTGATAATTTGCCCAAACTGCATAAGTAGGATATCCATTCATTTCACCTTTGTCTATTTCAACTTTCCAACCTTTATATTCAAAGGACAACATAATATGAGGAAAATCAGGTTCAATCATTATGGTGTGACTAAATTAGCTATGGTTATCTCAAAATAGTTCCAAATTAAAAATCGGAAATTCTAATATTTTTTAGTTTATATAAAATATTTAATAATTAGAGAAAGAAAAAAATTTAGCAAAAACCTATTTCCAGAATCACTTTTCCCAATTTATCAAAGTATATTTATTGAGTGTTTGTTTTGGTTTGATAAGTTAGGTAAGCATTCAGCCGTCAGCTATCAGCTATCAGCTATCAGCTATGAGTTATTAATTCATTATTTTGGAAGGAGGAATTATTTTCCACATGAGAGTTAAAGATTATCAGAACCTAGGAAAAGCTGAGAGCTGACTGCTAATAACTGAATGCTTACTAAGTTAGTATAAAGATAATTGCTTGTTTAAGAGAGTAACTAATATAATGTTATCAACTATTACATCAAATTTTGGAAAGTATCTACTGAGGGAATAAATATTTTTTGCTTGTTCCCTTTTTGACGGGATGAAAAAAATATTTACCGAATAATTAAGGTTTAAAGCCTCTCATGATCAAGGAGAAACAATGAATTTATTTTCCTTTTATTCAATCCTCTTCCTTTTAGGGAGAGGTAATTATCAATTATCCATTATCAATTATCCATTATTGAAAGTCATTTAACTTTAGATTGAGACAAAGCTTTCTTGCTATGAAGGAGTTTCAGATGAAAAAAACTCTCATTTTTAAGTTAAACTACTATCACTCAGTATTTCAAGTCTCCGACTTTAGTCGGAGGTTCACTCTCTACTGATAACTGATAACTGATAACTGATAACTGAAATAACTCCCTACTCCCTAAAAGCAGCATAAACAGCTTTGACATTATACCAATTTAAAAATATCCGAGAAATTTCTAAAGCTAATTGTGATTTTCCTCGGTCAATTAACCATTGCAAAAAAACAGCTATTGTCTTTTCATTTAATTTCCCGCCTAATGATAAAACTCCCCATAATAATCTGTGTATCCATGTCATTTGAATCATCATTTTAACTTCCCAAGTTGGATGTTTTTGATAAAATAAAACTCCCATTTTTCCTCTTTGAATTTCTCTTTCAATCATTCCTGATAATTGCTCTAAAGAAAAGGGTGGATGCCAATGATAACCAACAGCTTCCGGGCATTTTATCAATTTTAAACCCAATTTTTTTAACCTAACTCCCAATTCCAAATCTTCCCAACCGTACTGTTGAAAACGAGCATCAAATAACCCTGCTTCAATTAACCAATGACGAGCGATCGCTACATTTCCTGTAGCAAAAAAAGCTGCTGAAAAATCTGTCAATTTATAAGGTTCTGAAGTAGGGAAATCAAAATTACAAGTATTAATTACTCTGCCATAAGTAAATATACGGTTTGATTGTTTTCCATATTTGACTAAAGTATTTGCGTGGGATTGTAGAAAAGAATTTGTTACTACCAGGTCACTATCAATAAAAATAATAAAATCCCCCTTGGCCTTTTCAACTCCCAAATTTCGAGCTGCTGCTGGCCCTTGGTGAGATTGAGCCAAAAGTTGGATATGGGGAAATTCTGTGGCATTAGCTTCTAGCCAGGGGACAGTATTATCTGTTGAACCATCATCGACAACTATTACTTCATATTCGGTTATGGGTTGTTCATAAGTCTGACTTTCCAAGGCAAGGAGGCATTTTTCTAAAATTGGTAGGCGATTATAGGTGGGAATAATTATACTGAAAAACATAGAGTCATATTATCTCTGGTTTGGTAAAATCTTTGCAGTTCAAGCATCTTGTCTGCCAAAGTTGTACCTCATGCAAGTGTAAAATCTGCTATAATATCTCAACCTTCTACTTCAAAAGTATAACGTTATAGTTTTAGACTAGAGTCTGGCTAAAATCCAGATTCAAA
>NZ_JBNHEQ010000128.1:14624-16620 GCF_050016015.1 Dapis hubbardiae BLCC-M172 | reverse complement strand
ATTCTATTAGCAGAAAAATCAGGGGATACTCCTATTTTGTGAATTTTTTCAGACTGAGGCAAACGACAAATAATATCTCAACCTTCTACTTCAAAACTATAACGTTATAGTTTCAGACTAGAGTCTGGGTAAAATCCCGATTCAAATTTCAAAATTCTATTAGCAGAAAAATCAGGGGATACTCCTATTTTGTGAATTTTTTCAGACTGAGGCAAACGACAAATAATATCTCAACCTTCTACTTCAAAACTATAACGTTATAGTTTCAGACTAGAGTCTGGGTAAAATCCCGATTCAAATTTCAAAATTCTATTAGCAGAAAAATCAGGGGATACTCCTATTTTGTGAATTTTTTCAGACTTTTAAGTATAACAAAAGTCTGTACCTTAACTGACAATAAAGCTACAGATTTAATCTGATAATAATAACTCAGTCGTTAATTTTTCAAGAAAAACCCATGAGTCGTGCCACTAAAGTTGTCCTAGCTTATTCTGGGGGAGTAGATACCTCCGTTTGTATCCCTTACCTGAAAAATGAATGGGGAGTAAAAGAAGTAATTACCCTAGCAGCAGATTTAGGTCAAGGAGACGAATTAGAAGCAGTTCAGAAAAAAGCATTAGATTCTGGAGCAGCAGAATCTCTAGTTATAGATGTTATCGAACCTTTGATTAAAGAATATGCTTTTCCTGCTATTCAAGCAAATGCTCTGTATGAAAATCGCTACCCTCTAGCAACAGCATTAGCTAGACCTTTAATTGCCAAAATATTAGTAGAGGCAGCAGAAAAATATGGTGCTGATGCTATTGCTCATGGTTGTACGGGAAAGGGTAATGACCAAGTAAGATTTGATGTTGCTATTGCTGCACTAAATCCTCAAATTAAGATTTTAGCTCCAGCACGGGAGTGGGGAATGAGTCGTGAGGAAACTATTGCTTATGGTGAAAAATATGGCATTCCTGCTCCTGTGAAAAAGTCTTCCCCTTATAGTATAGATAAAAATTTATTGGGGATGGCGATCGAAGCAGGTGAGTTGGAAGATCCTTGGGTGGAACCGCCAGAGGAAGTTTATGGAATGACAAAGGCGATCGCCGATACTCCTAATGAACCGGAATATATTGAGATTGGTTTTGAGAAAGGAATTCCTGTTAGTCTGAATGGTCAAGGTTTAGGTGGTATTGAGTTGATAACTCAACTTAATCAGATAGCAGGAAATCATGGTATTGGTCGTATTGACATGATTGAAAACCGTCTAGTAGGGATTAAGTCACGAGAAATTTATGAGTCTCCGGCGATGTGGGTTTTAATTCAAGCACACCGGGACTTAGAAAGCTTGACTTTGACTGCTGATGTGACTCGTTATAAGCGTGGTATTGAGGAGACTTATAGTCAGTTGGTTTATAACGGTTTGTGGTTTAGTCCATTGAAGGGTGCGTTGGATGCTTTTATTCAGCAGACTCAAGAAAGGGTTACTGGTGTTGTCAGGGTGAAATTATTTAAGGGTAGTGCGATGGTTGTCGGTCGTCAGTCTGGTAATTCTTTGTATAGTTTTGACTTGGCAACTTATGGTGCGGAGGATGAGTTTGACCATAAAGCGGCGGAAGGATTTATTTATGTTTGGGGTTTGCCTACTCGTGTTTGGTCGGAGAAACTTAGGGGTTAAGAAATCAGGGTTTTTTTAACTTTGATTAGTTTTCCTGTAGAGATGAAATATTAGTCTCTACAGGAATAGTTTCAAAGAGAGGTTTTGTTTGAGAAAGAATCAAAAAATTAAGGTTTTAAATTACGGAATCAATATTTTTATAATCCTGAGTTTTTAGTTGCTCATTCTGCTCTGATTTTTTATTTTTTCTAATTCCTGAATTTGGCATATCTAAATTAATATTCTGCATTGTTTCTGCAAAATTTTTTGATAACTGATTCTGTTGTTCTATTACTTTATCGAAATTAATATTCTGCATTGTTTCTGCAAAATTTTTTGATAACTGATTCTGTTGTT
>NZ_JBNHEQ010000128.1:0-14524 GCF_050016015.1 Dapis hubbardiae BLCC-M172 | reverse complement strand
TGCAAAACTTTTTGATAGCTGATTCTGCCGCTCTATTACTTTATCGAAATTAATATTCTGCATTGTTTCTGCAAAACTTTTTGATAGCTGATTCTGCCGCTCTATTACTTTATCGAAATTAATACTCTGCATTGTTTCTGCAAAACTTTTTGATAGCTGATTATGTTGTTCTATTACTTTAGATAATATAGTAGTGTCAGGCATATTAACTTTATCAGTAGATTCAGAATCAGCAATTTGATTAGTTTCTTTAATTGAACGAGGATTAATATTAAGTTTAAATTTCTGTTTAGCGCATTTCATAAAATTCTCAGGAGTGTATATCCAAAATAGTTGTTGTACGTTTTCTTTAAACTCACGTCTCAGTTCTATACGAGAAGAAATTATTTTACCATTTTTCTTGTTCCACCAATCTTCTTTATTATCACGAATAATAAAAATTATAGGTACAGAATTTTCCTTACCAAAATCTAAAATTTGTCTCCACAGGATAAAATCTCCGTACTGTTTGTTACCTTCCTTTTTTTTATCTTTATAACCAGGAGGTATTAATTTATTAAATCTAGTCTCACCTTCCTCGTATAATTTTTCTAAAGTTTCCTCATCATAGGGTTTTCCTACCTTTGAATCAAACAGCGAGAGTATTTTTTCTAGAATCTTATCTTCCAAAATATTATCTTTATCAGTTTGAGGTAAATAATGATTATTTTCTAGTATTTATATTTTTTTTCTCAATACTTTTACTACTTCGTCAACTGCATCAAAATAACTTTTCTGCTCATCAAATAGAACTTCTATTTCTTTAGAAATAAATCTTCCTACCTGTGAAATTTTATCTTTGAGACTATTAAAATTATTTCGTTCTTTTTTCCAATACTCAACTATTGATATAGCATCATGAAAAGATTTTTTCTCTTTATCTATAGTTTCCTCCTGATGCTCAAAAAATTCATCTGCCACTTGATAAGGCAGCCAAATTCTATCTTTGATATATTCTAATATTCGGAAATAATCATCTGATGTAGAACTCGATACTCGATAGAAATCTAATAAAAAATTTGTATCAAATACAAAAGTTGCTTTTTCCCATAATTCTTTAAAATCAGCTTCAGATAAAGGTAGTCTCCAAGAAAATAAATTTTTCATTCTTTTAGTTATTTTACCCATAACAACTTCATGTAGTAGGGGTTTGGTCTCCAAAACCCTACGATTAAATTTACGAACATTTGATTACCAAACCTCTGTTAAATCTAAAACAAATCCAGGCAACATATCTTCCCCAGATAAACTGTCAGGATTTTCCAATATTTCTACCTCTTTATTTTGCCGATCAATCTCTACTTTTCGGTTTTTACTATCAATTAACCAACCTAATATTGCACCATTTGACTGATATTCTTTCATCTTTTTTTGTAACTCTAAAATAGTATCATTTTTAGAACGTAATTCTACTACAAAATCAGGACATAAAGGCGCAAAAGTTTCCTGTTGTTCCTTAGTTAAAGTATCCCATCTTTCCTGTTTTACCCAGGCAGCATCAGGGGAGCGTTAGCGAAGCTCCTCGCGATAGCGAGTCTCGCTACCATTAGGTAGATGAAAACCACTAGAAGAATTAAAAGCTACTCCTAACTTTGTGCGACGGTTCCATAACCATAATAGGGCTTCAATACCTAAATTTTGCCTGCCCGTATCACTCCCTGTCGGAGCCATAATAATTAACTCTCCTGTAGCTGTTCTTTCTAATTGTAAATCTCGGTTAACCAGTGCTAATTCAAGGAATTGTTCGTGAGTAATTTTCAAGTTAATTTCTTTGGGAATATTAACTGATATTGTCTTAATTAAATTAGTTTTTACCATAATTTTTACCCTTGCTGGAGATAATAATCAAGTCCATATATGTGCAATACAAATACTAATTTAAAGCATTGTAACACAGGCATATTGACTGTCAAAGTTGTACATTACTGTAAGCATTTCCTGCGGAATGCTGCGCAAACTAGCCAGCCTCCTATGGAGGAACTACGTTAACAGCTTTATTACTTTTAAGGTCTGAAAAAGTAATTGAGAGATGTCAAATAATTAAAAGTATGGGTAAAAGTCTATTAGTCAACCTTAATAGTCTATCGAATCATATACTTCATTTTCATTGCTGTTAGCTCCGCAGTCCGCAGGAAGAGCTGACCGCTAATAGCTGAATGCTTACACATTACTTAAGTTCTAAGAGATTGAATGTATCAGGAAATATAAAAAGGAGATAGGGAACAGGGAACACTTAACTGGGAATAGGTATGGAAGTCCGAAGAAATACAAGGGCAAATATTGTCGCTATTAAATCTAGAAATATATGTACTGAATACTTCTCTATCTACCTTCTTTCAATCCCTTGAAGCATTACCGCTTTTAGATTTTAGTCACTTCGCGTGCTCTCTTAATAATTATTTTACTCTCCAGTCTCTAAGTAATAATAATAATTAACATTAAATTTATTCAAATTAGCAAAAAAGTTTCCATACTGTGTTCATTACAGAATAATTAATAATTAATAGTTAATAATTAATAATTAAGAGTTGATAGTCAATAATTAATTATTAATTGAACAATTAAGGTTTAAAGCCTCCCCTTTCAAAGGGATAAATCAAAAAAATTTCCTTGAGTGCCAATCCCCTTCTTTCAAGAAGGGGTAATTATTAATTATTAATTGTATCGGCTGTCGCCGACATGAACATTGTTCATTGCTGAATTAATAACTGAAGTGTTACCTAAGTCTAGCATTACTTTTGGGAATTGGTATAATAAGCAATCTGAAATGGAGCAGAATTAATTATGACTAATTATATATATCAGGTTGGTGGTAGTCTAAATAGAAATTCTCCCACTTATGTTATTCGTAAAGCTGATACTGAAATTTATCAAGCTTTAAAAAGAGGAGAATTTTGCTATGTTCTTAACTGCCGACAAATGGGTAAATCTTCCCTATTAGTTCGTACTCAAGCTCGACTTAAAGAAGAAGGGTTTAAATGTGCCACTGTAGATATGACTAATATTGGCAGTGAAAATATTACGCCTCTACAATGGTATAAAGGTATAGTTGCTGACCTCTCCCGTAGTTTCAAACTGACAAGGAAAGTTCCGTTAAAAAAATGGTGGGAAGAAATAGGAGAAATATCTTTATTACAAAAATTAAGTAAATATATTTCTGATGTACTTTTGGTAGAATTTCCGACAGAAAATCTTTGTATTTTTATTGATGAAATTGATAGTATTCTCAGTTTATATTTTCCTATAGATGATTTTTTTGCTCTGATTCGTTACTGTTATAATCAAAGAGCTATTAACCCAGAATATAATCGTATAACTTTTGCCATATTTGGAGTTGCTACACCATCAGATTTAATTCAAGATAGAAAAAGAACTCCATTTAATATTGGTACAGCCATAGAATTACATGGATTTACCCTAGAAGAAATAGCTCCATTAGCAACTGGATTAGAAGTTAAAGAAGGCAATCCTAAATTAATCCTCCAAGAAATTTTAGCATGGACAGGAGGGCAACCATTTCTCACACAAAAGTTATGTGATTTAGTAGTAAATACCAGTCACGATGCAGCAGGAGGAATAGCCACAATTCCACCAGGACAAGAAGCATTTTGGGTGGAGAGTATTATCAGAACAAAGATTTTACATAACTGGGAATCTCAAGACGAACCAGAACATTTAAGAACTATTAAAAATCGCATAGAATATTATCCAGAAAAGTTGGGAAGATTATTAGGAATATATAATGAAATTCTCCAAGGTAAAGAAGTAAAAGTAGATGATAGTAGGGAACAAATAGAATTAATTTTATCTGGTTTGGTAGTTAAAGAATCAGGATTAATAAAGGTTAGAAATCGGATATATGAAGAAGTATTTAACTTAGAATGGGTAAATCAAAAATTAAGTTTACTGCGACCTTATAATCAGACTTTTGATGCTTGGATAGAATCGGGAAAACAGGATAATTCGCGACTATTAAGAGGAAATGCTTTAGTCGATGCTCAACTTTGGGCAAATGGTAAAAGTTTAAGCGATTTAGATTATCAATTTTTAGCTGCTTCCGTGGAATTGGATAGAGAACAGGTGCAATTAAGTTTAGAAGCTGCAAAAACTAGAGAAGTAGAAGCTAGGTTAATAGAAGAACAAAAAAGATTAGAAGCTGAAAAACAGAAAGTTATTCAAGAGAAAAAAACAGCCAAACTTCAAAGATTTTTACTCGGAACATTAAGTATGGCATTATTAGTTACTGTCGGGTTAGGAGTAATAACTTTTCAGCAATATCGCAAAGCATTACAAAGTGAAAATCAAGCCAGACTAAGTGAAATTAAAGCCTTAATTGCTGCTGCAAAAGGCAGTTTGGCATCAGAACAGAAATTAGACGCATTGATACAAGCAATAAAAGCACAAAAAAAATTACAAGAATATCGTGACAAAAATCAGCTACCTCTAGAAATAGAAGCTCAAGTAAAGTTAGTATTGCAAAGAGCTATATATACAGCAGATGAATATAACCGCCTCAGTAAGCATAAACATCGGGCAATAATAGTTGCTATCAGTAATAATGGAAAAACTATCGCCACTATTAGCGCTCAAAAAACAATAAAACTCTGGCAGAAAAATGGTAAGTTGTTGCCAATTGTACTTGAACATCCTACAGCAATTTGGGAATTAGCTTTTAGTCCTGACGATCGAATCATCGCATCTGCTACAGCAGGTGGTAAAATTAGGCTCTGGCATCAAGATGGCAAATTACACAAAGTTCTGACTGCACATGATGCAAAAATTTATGGAGTTGCCTTTTCTCCCAATGGAGAGACTATCGCATCTGCTGGAGGAGATAGCACCGTTAAACTTTGGCATCGAGACGGCAAATTGCTCAGAACTCTCACCGGACATCAGGGAAGAGTTTGGGCGGTTGTTTTTAGTCCTGATGGCGAGATAGTTGTCAGCACTTCTGTAGATGGAACTGTCAAAATATGGCATCAAGATGGTAGGTTATTGAGAACTTTCAAAGCACATAACACAGTAGTTTTCGACGTTGCTATGAGTCCAGATGGGGAAATATTAGCTACAGCGAGTGATGATAAAACAGTGAAACTTTGGCACAAGGATGGCAGGTTACTCAAAACTATTAGGGGTCATACAGAGGCAGTTCGGAAAGTAGTTTTTAGTCCTGACGGCAAAACTTTAGCCTCCGCTTCTGAGGATAAAACAGTTAAAGTTTGGTCTCTAGACGGACAGTTAGTCAAAACTTTCACTGGTCATCAGGATAAAGTGTGGGGAGTTGCTTATACTCCTGATGGTCAGACTTTAATATCATCCTCCACAGATCAAACGGTAAGATTATGGAAGCCATTCAACGGTCTATTTTTTCCCCTTATAAATCATAGTAATAGGGTTTGTGGGGTTGCCTTTAGTCCTGATAGTAAAGTGGTTGCTACTACTTCCTCAGATAAAACAATCAAACTTTGGCATCGAAATGGTGACTTAATAACAACTCTTACAGGACATGAAGGCAGAACTTGTGCAGTTGCTTTTAGTCCTGATGGTAAAACTTTAGCTTCAGCTAGTGATGATAGAACAATCAAATTTTGGTCTTTAGATGGAGAACTCTTGAAGACTATTGATACTGGACATCAAGAGGGTATTTGGAGAATTACTTTTAGTCCTGATGGTAAAATTTTAACTACAAGTTCATGGGATAGCGCGATTAAACTCTGGAGTCAAAATGGCGAGTTGTTGAAGACTTTAAACGATCATACTAACTCGGTTGTCGGAATAGCTTTTAGTCCTGATGGAGAAATATTTGCTTCTGCTTCTAGAGACTCTACTATTAAGCTCTGGTCTAGAAGAGGCAAACTCTTGAAAACTTTGAGGGATCATTCTGCATCAGTTTGGGGAGTTGTTTTTAGTCCTGATGGAAAAATCTTTGCTTCTGCTTCTGACGATGGCACAATTAAACTCTGGAACCGCAACGGAGAACTGCTCAAGACTTTGGAAAATAATGAGACTGCTATTTGGGAAGTTGCCTTTAGTCCTGATGGCAATATTCTCGCAACTACTTCTGCAGATAATACAGTTAAGTTATGGCATAAAGATGGTAGGTTACTCAAAACTATGTTTGGACACACCACAACTATATCTGGAATTGCCTTTAGTCCAGATGGTAAACAAATTGCCTCGGTTAGCCAAAAACAAGGCATAATTTGGGATATAGAAAATATTCTCAAGTTGGATGAACTGACCTATGCTTGTAACTGGGTGCGTGATTATTTGCAAACTAATAGTGAAATTGAAGAAAGTGATCGGGGTTTATGTAATTAATGGATAATGGATAATGGATAATTGATAATTGATAATGGATAATTGATAATTGATAATGGTTTTGTTGCATCAAAGCATATAGCTGCAACACTTGCTTGTGCATATTGACAATAATAACGTGCGGAAACTGCTGTAACTATTGGACAATAGATAAATAGAATATCAATGTTGATGTGGGAGGGGATGGATAATGGATAATTGATAATTGATAATGGATAATTGATAATTGATAATGGTTTTGTTGCATCAAAGCATATAGCTGCAACACTTGCTTGTGCATATTGACAATAATAACGTGCGGAAACTGCTGTAACTATTGGACAATAGATAAATAGAATATCAATGTTGATGTGGGAGGGGATGGATAATGGATAATTGATAATTGATAATGGATAATTGATAATTGATAATGGTTTTGTTGCATCAAAGCATATAGCTGCAACACTTGCTTGTGCATATTGACAATAATAACGTGCGGAAACTGCTGTAACTATTGGACAATAGATAAATAGAATATCAATGTTGATGTGGGAGGGGATGGATAATGGATAATTGATAATTGATAATGGATAATTGATAATTGATAATGGTTTTGTTGCATCAAAGCATATAGCTGCAACACTTGCTTGTGCATATTGACAATAATAACGTGCGGAAACTGCTGTAACTATTGGACAATAGATAAATAGAATATCAATGTTGATGTGGGAGGGGATGGATAATGGATAATTGATAATTGATAATGGATAATTGATAATTGATAATGGTTTTGTTGCATCAAAGCATATAGCTGCAACACTTGCTTGTGCATATTGACAATAATAACGTGCGGAAACTGCTGTAACTATTGGACAATAGATAAATAGAATATCAATGTTGATGTGGGAGGGGGCTGAAACTTTTGCCAATTAAAGCTTTGAGGTTGAATTAGCCCGCCCTAACTATTGAACAATAGATAAATAGAACATCAATATTTGCCAAAGAGAGCGATATAGCTGCGGAATGGATGGTCTATAGCTACTTTCATACAACAAAGCCATGGATAATTGATAATTAGGGCTTGCTGAAAAACTCTTATGGGTGAGGGTAGGAGTCAGGAGTCGTAGGGGCGAACGGCCGTTCGCCCGTACAGGAGTCAGGAGAAAGAAAGAACTTGAATAGCATGAATTTCTAAGGAAGTAATTTTGCGATGACTCTATAACTGGATTTTATATGAAACATTCTCCTCAACTCCTCATTCCCTAACTCCTATTATTTCTTCAGCTATTTCCAAATATCCGCTCTTATCTCCCAATATCCCACACTCCCCACACTCCCCACACTCCCTTACTCCCTTACTCCCCTACTCCCCACACTCCCTTACTCCCTTACTCCCCCACTCCCCTACTTCCCTACTCCCCTACTCCCCCACTCCCCTACTCCCCTACTCCCCCACTCCTCTACTCCCCAAAATTGAGAAAAGGACTAATACTAATGTGATCGCGACCTTCTTCTTTAGATTGATAAAGTGCTTCATCTGCTGCTATAACTAATATAGCGGGATTATCTTGATAATTAGGAACAGTACAAACTACTCCCATACTAACAGTAACAATACCTAATTTAACCTGAGATTTAATATGTTTAATTTCTAAAGATTTAATAGTGTTACTGATTTGTGTCGCCACAGAAAATGCACCTTTTGTATCAACTTGAGGCAAAATTACGACAAATTCTTCACCTCCATAACGTGCCACTATATCTGCTGGTCGCTTCAGGCAATTACAGACAATTAGAGAAACTTCTTGTAAACAATCATCTCCAGCTTGATGCCCATAAGTATCATTATAAAGTTTGAAACAATCAATGTCTAATAAAATCAAAGATAAAGGCATTTGTTCGCGAGCCATTCTTTGCCACTCTAACTTCAGATGTTCATCAAAGTAACGGCGATTATAAGTTTGAGTTAGAGAGTCAATATTAACTAAATTTTTTAACTTTTTATTTTCTTTTTCCAACTGTTCGAGACGACCTTGATTTTTTAGTTCCATTCTATTAATTTCTTCTTGGAAGTAAATCTGATACAACTCACAAGAAAGTCTGCAATTATTACCATTTAATTTTACTAAGCCTAAACTATCTAACTGATGAGCAAGTATATCTTCAATACTATCTTTTTCTCTGATAATCTTTTGAAATACAGCTAAAAGTTCTGGTTTTTGCTGTAAATATTCCCATAAACTTCGCAAATAGTTGTTATAAATTCCAGTATGAGTAGGAGCTTCTAATAACAACTGCTCTAAACTCATATTTTGTTCGCATAAATAATAAAGAGCTAGACGTACTAAATAAGGATGTCCACCTACCATTGCCATTAATTGTTCTGCTTTATTTCCCTCTGACCAATCTAGTCCGTGAACAAGTGCTAATTTTTTGATTTGTTCTACATTAAATTCTGGGAGTTTAATTTGTAATCCTACGTTAAATGGAGATTGATTTATATTTAACTTGATATAAATTTCTGTGGAGTGAACTACTATTAACCTCAGCTTCTCAAATATGTCATTTTGTTTGGCTTTTTCGTGCCAATAGCGTAACATCGGCAAAAAATCTTGAGCAATTTCGATATGTTCAAATAATATATTTACCTCATTTAATATTAAAACAATTGGAGTCTCTATTTCTGTTAGTAAGTATTCTTCAAAATAGAGGGTACAACATACTTTACTGCCAATATCTTCATCCCAAAAATTATCTAGAATATTATCAATTTTCAGTTGTAAACTAATATTTGTACAAAACCAACGTAAAAATTTATTCAAATTGCTAAAAACTGACTCATCAGCTTGTTTAAAATCTATGTTGACAGTTTTGTAACTAATTTCTTGAGCATAAACAATAATCCGATTCACAAGAGAACTTTTACCCATTTTTCTAGGCGCTCGAATCCTAATAACGTTCCCTGGTTGGCAAATAGCAGCATAAGCTTCTTCTTCAATAGGGGGGCGTTCCATATAAAATTTTGAATTAAGGGGAACTGGACCACTGGGAAATTCTAGAGATTGAGTTGGATATGTCATTTTAGTTATCAGTTAAATTAGTTTACTATTGGGGATTTGACTACTTCAGTATTTATGTTTCGATTAGTTATCATCTAAATTTGCTGATATTAAAACAATTGTTATTAACTTAATAGTACACCTTTTGTCAACATTAATGATGTGTAAAAGTTTGTGATTTTAGGCAACAGAAAATAGGCAACAGGCAACAAAAAAAATAAAACAGACAACATACAACAGAAAACAGGCAACAAGAATGTAGCTAGATTCGTGGTGAAGAGCGAGAATAAAGTTTTTTTATAACTGATTATCTGAACTTGATATTAGAGGTTGATAAATTGATAATTTTGCAAATTTTATTGGTTATTTAGAGATGAAATATTAGAGATTGAATGTATCAGGAAATATAAAAAGGGGATAGGGAACAGGGAACAGCAAACAGGGAATAATGAGGAAGAAATCAAGACAAATATTTGTCGCTTAAAAATCTAGAAATATATGTACTGAATACTTCTCTATCTACCAAATTTCAATCTCTTTAAGTATTACCGATTTGAGATTTTAATCACTCGTATGCTCTCTTAATACTTATTTGACAAACAGTTTCTTAGTCTATGTAGCAATATGGTTTTAGTTGTGAGAAATCATGTTGCCATATATATGATATAGCAATTCCCATGCTGTTGAGGTACAAAATTCGTTTGTTTTAGGGAACACTTAACTGGGAATAGGGAATAGGTATGGAGGGAATAGAAAAGAAATTAAAGATAGGTGTACCTCATAAGCTTAAGAAACGCTATATCTAAAAAATAAATAGAGATGTTGTACCCAACATCTCTACTTTAATTGCAAGTTTATCAAAAATATTTCTTATGAAGAAAACTTGACCGAAATGTCAGCATTTAGCCCTTAGCTTTCAGCTCATCTTTTCCTTTTTAATAAAACGACTAAGGTTAACTAATGAGCTTTTCCCATACTTTAGAATTCTTTGAAGTTTTTCAATATTTCTTTCTGCTTGTAATATAGCAATCCTAAATAGGTTGCGGGTAATTAAAAAGTTGAAACTCCCACCTGTTCCCTGTTGCCTGTTACCTAAAAAGCATTAAGATTTTTGCCACGAAGAAAATAGGATTACTATAGATGAATGCTGAATTATTAAACCTAAATTGGATTAGCTTCTAAAGACAAGGAATAATTTGTATCACCATCAAATTGAGAAACTCTGACAAAATAATTACCTTCTGGCAATAAATCAACATTTATTCTCTCATCAATATTACCAACATTTCTTGACTCGGCAAAAACCTCTAAAGCTTCTGCTACTCCATTATTATTAATATTTTCAATTAATTCTATATTTGCTTTTAAAGGTAATGTTTCTCCAGGAGCAAAAGTAGAAACAACTTTTGTGGAATGGAAGTAAAGAAGGAATTTATAATTTATAATTTATAATTTATAATTCAGAATTTAGCAGTTAAAAAATAATATTGGGGTATTTAACAGTATTAGAAATTATGTTGCTTGAATTTTTTTTGTTTATTTAGGTAATTAAATCAAATCTGGTAGTTTTCGTATAAAAAAGTAGAGAAACCGGGTTTGTCTCAAACGCCCTACAATACTAAAATTGACCTGCCACAAACCCGGTTTCTTGTTACTCCGAGGTAAGCGGATTTGATATTACTTACAATTGATTGGCATAATTGTAAGCTTCTTTCTGCAAGTCAAATATTTGCATTTGTTTTTCTATCAACATTAGTATTTTCCTTGAGTCTTTAATTGTATATTTTGCTTGTTTTGTTTGAAATTTTTCAGCAATTAAGATTATCTGTTCCTGTACAATCTTTCGTTGTTGAAAGAACTTGATTCTGTTTTGAAGTTCCTTAAATGTTTCTACATTTTTTTTTCTTGTATACCTCATCCTAAGTCTAAGGTACTGAGGATTGAATTGTCGAATAAATAATAAGAATAATAATAAACACAACTTAGCCAAAAGTATACAGTCTTCTGCAAATAATTTATAATTTTTCAACTTAAAAGGTAGGTATTGTACACTGGAAACAAAAATCTCCACAAATTCTTCTTTGAAAGTTTTATAACCCCAAAAATTAACTTGGAAATGTTTGGATGAAAACTCTTTGAGGGCGTGTCTCAGATTTTCTTTTTCATTCATACAACCAAGACAATAAATATACCCAAGATATGCCAAACATAATCGTTCATTTTTTTCCAAACTTATAGCATTTCTAAAACACCTGCGTGCTTCATATATATAAAAAAATTTTCTCTCAATATTATCGGTTCTTTCACTACTTTGTAAGTCTCTAATACCTGACTTTAACTCTTTGTTTATCAATTTGTCTATTTTGACATTTAAAGATTCTATAAAAACAGTTAATTCTGCTATCTTTAGACCTGCATTAAAACCTTGAGCTAATAATGGAATACTAATAAAATCAAACATAATAATCTAACTAAATAAACAGGTTTTTAGAGACTGGTAGATATTATATCTTGAATACAGAGAAAGATATAATATTAAATCCCCTTGCTTTGTCGCAAAATAAGATTCTATCCTCAGTAATTATCAAAGCACTAGAAATTTAGGGCTTGCATATTTGTGGGATGAATTAGTGTGGGAAGTATGGGATGAATTATAGTTTTGGAGCAAGAGAAAGTAAAAGATTGGGATTTAACTTTTCTGACAATATTCATCCCTTGGTTCAGCAATACTGAAATTTAGGGGTTTGGAGACCAAACCCCTACAGCTTCTTTGGCAAATATATTATCTTGCTAAAAAATCTGCTATTTATGTTACTTTCCTCCTGGAAAAATCTACAAAAATAATTAAATTCTTCCTTCTTCCTTTTTCCTTCTTTCTTCTTCCTTCGCTTAAATTCTAAAAAAATCTTATATATATTTCATATACCATAATACATTGATAATCTGGACACAAAGGAAAGTATTGTAACCAGGACTATCAAGGTATGTACGAAAAAATAATTCCTCCAACTACAGGGTCTAAAGTCACTTTTAGCAACGGTCAACCTAATGTTCCTGATGACCCCATTATCCCCTTTATTCGGGGCGATGGTACTGGAGTAGATTTGTGGCCAGCATCTCAAAAAGTCTTTGATGCAGCGATCGCTACTGCTTATGGAGATAAACGCAAAATTAATTGGTTTAAGGTCTACGCTGGTGATGAAGCGTGTGACAAATACGGCACTTTCCAATATTTGCCGGAAGATACTCTTGCTGCTATTAGAGAATATGGTATTGCCATCAAGGGTCCCCTGACAACTCCCATCGGTGGGGGTATTCGTTCCCTAAATGTGGCGTTGCGTCAAATTAACGATCTATATGCTTGTGTTCGCCCTTGTAGATATTATGCGGGTACTCCTTCTCCTCATAAAACACCGGAAAAATTAGATATCATTATTTATCGGGAAAATACGGAAGACATTTATTTAGGAATAGAATGGCGGGAGGGAACTGATATTGCTAGCAAGTTGATTGACATTTTAAATAAAGACTTAATTCCTGGTACTCCCGAACATGGCAAAAAGCAAATTCGCCTCGACTCTGGTATTGGTATTAAACCTGTGAGTAAAACTGGTTCCCAACGTTTGGTAAAACGTGCTATCCAAAATGCTTTGCGTTTACCTAAGTCTAAACAAATGGTGACTTTGGTACATAAGGGTAATATTATGAAGTACACTGAGGGCGCATTTCGTGACTGGGGTTATGAGTTAGCAACTACGGAATTTCGTCAAGAATGTGTCACTGAAAGAGAATCTTGGATTCTTTCTAATAAGGAGGAAAATCCTAATATTAGTAGTGAGGAAAATGCTCGAAAAGTTGACCCTGGTTATGATGCTTTGACTCCAGAAAAACAAGCTGAAATTTGTCAAGAAGTTGAGGGTGTATTGGCAGCTATTTGGGATAGTCATGGGGATGGAAAATGGAAGGAGAAAATAATGGTAAATGACCGTATTGCTGATAGTATTTTCCAACAAATTCAAACTCGACCAGGGGAGTATTCTATTTTGGCAACTATGAATTTGAATGGGGATTATTTATCTGATGCTGGTGCTGCTATTGTTGGTGGTTTGGGTATGGGTCCTGGTGCTAATATTGGTGATGAATGTGCTATTTTTGAGGCTACTCATGGTACGGCTCCAAAACACGCTGGTTTGGATAGGGTAAATCCTGGTTCTTTGATTCTTTCTGGTGTGATGATGTTGGAATATATGGGTTGGCAAGAAGCTGCGGATTTGGTTAAGAAGGGTCTTGAGGTTGCTATTTCTAAGGGTGAAGTAACTTATGATTTGGCAAGGTTAATGGAACCTCCTGTACCTGCTTTGAAATGTTCTGAATTTGCTGATGCAATTATCAAGCATTTTAAATAATTAATAATGGATAATGGATAATGGATAATGGATAATGGATAATGGATAATTGATAATGGATAATTGATAATTGATAATTGATAATTGATCAGCACCTACACAGAGTTATTTACACAAAAAATGCCTAATAGAGTAAGGGTTTTATTCTCTAAAATGTGTAATTAATTTTGTTGAAGTGCTTAATTGATAATTGATAATTAGAGATATTTTTTATTATCTACTATTGATTATCTATTATTCATTATCCACTATTTCTTCTTTTGCGTAGAGAGCAATAATAATTGCATTTTCTGAAGCGCATACGAGATGGAGGTGGATAGGGAAATTTTCCGACTATTACCTATACCTATAGAGCAATAATTGCATTTTCTGAAGCACCTACGAGATGGAGGTGGTTAGTAGAATTTCTCTTCTATTGCGTATAGAGCAATAATAATTGCATTTTCTGAAGCGCCTACGAGATGGAGGTGGTTAGTGGAATTTCTCTTCTATTGCGTATAGAGCAATAATAATTGCATTTTCTGAAGCACCTACGAGATGGAGGTGGTTAGTAGAATTTCTCTTCTATTGCGTATAGAGCAATAATAATTGCATTTTCTGAAGCGCCTACGAGATGGAGGTGGTTAGTGGAATTTCTCTTCTATTGCGTATAGAGCAATAGTAATTTCATTTTCTGAAGCTCCTGCGAGATGGAGGTGAGTAGTGGAATTTCTCTTCTAT
>NZ_JBNHEQ010000127.1:0-31235 GCF_050016015.1 Dapis hubbardiae BLCC-M172 | reverse complement strand
ACCAGTATCTCTAACTAAACCCAGCGGCTTGAAATTCAGTTATCAGTTACCAGTACCTCTAACTAAACCCAGAGACTTGAAATATTGAATCGAATATTTTTTTCATCCCCTTAAAGATGTAAATTTTGACCAAAAAATAAGGTCAAAATTTACACCTTTTATTAATTGTATTGGCATGAAAAATAGGCGTTGCTGATTTTAGGTATAGAGTTCATAACTCAGGAAAATGAAGAGTAATTAATCAGGTAAAACCATATATTCTCCCAACTCAGATTTGGAAAAAACCCCTCTTTCTTCTGAGGTATCATACCAACATTCAGCAACGCCCCAAAATTAACCCGAAGTTTCTGGTACTTCTTCTGCTTCTCCTTCTGCTTCTCCAAACACTACTCGCAGTAGGGGAGGCGCTAAGAATGTTGTAATAATTACCATAAGAATAATTGCTACATCCAAAGCTGGAGATAAAGCACCACTAGCAGAACCAACTGAGGCAAATACTAAACCCACTTCACCCCGTGGCACCATACCAACACCAATAGCTAAACGGTTAACTGAACCTAAACCAAATACACTAAAACCACAGGCAACCTTACCAACAATGGCAACTACTATTAAAAAGATAGCAATTACTAAACCTTCACGGTTAGTAGGAATAGCTGGGTTAAGCACCCCTAGATTAGTTTTTGTTCCCACAGTAACGAAGAAAATAGGAACAATAACATCAGAAATAGGACGAATTAGTTCTTCCAATTCTCGTCCGACTTCTGATTCATCTAAATTATCTAAAACTAATCCAGCAGCAAAAGCTCCCAATATAGCTTCCAAATGGATAGCAGTACCAATGTAAGACATAAATAATGCAATAGTCAAAGCTGGAATAACTGCTCGCCCACGGGTTTTGAATTTTTCACCAAAGAAAACAAAAGTGTCATTGAAGAAACGACCTAGTAATATTGCACCCACCAAAAATACACTAGCACTAACAATTAGATAGACAACGTTGATGACATCTACTTCGCCAGTTTTTGCTAAACTTGCTACCACTGCCAGGATAATAATACCCATAACATCATCTATAACTGCAGCACCAAGAATAATTTGACCTTCTTGTGTGTTGAGACGGTTAATTTCTGCTAGTACCCTAGAAGTTATACCAATACTGGTCGCTGTAAGTGCTGCTCCGGCAAAAATTGCTGGTACTGCTGAGACATGGAATATTAGCATCATTCCTGCCGTACCAGCTACAAATGGCAAGGTCACTCCGACAGTTGCTACAACTAATGACTGAATACCAACTTGCATTAAGTCTCTAATGTTAGATTCTAGACCAATTTCAAACAACAAAATTATGACACCTAGTTCTGCTAGAACTTCTAGTACCTCACTTTGGACTTGAAATGTAGCCTCGGCAGCATCAGGAGCTAAACCTGCTGTTGATTGTAAGATGCTAATAATTACTGACGAAGAACTATCAGCCCCACTTTCTGGAAAAATTACTAAGTTTAGGGCGGAAATACCGATAACCACACCTCCGACCAGTTCTCCTAATACTGGTGGAAAACCTAGCCAGTTAAAAAATTCGCCCCCTGCTTTACTAGCTATGTAAATGGCCACTAAACTCAGAAGCACTCCTGCTACTACCATTGCTGGTTCGGCTTCTGTTTCTGTAGCCGTAGCCAATATTGGTTGAATATTGCTCGATAAAGGAAATAAGAAAATTTCACTAAACAAATTGGACCCTGCCATTGAAGTAAACATTAAATCTTTCTAAATCAATCTGATTTATTTAATTTAGCAGGACTTTGGCTACAGAGGGTTAGTATTTGGGGTATAAAAATATTTTGTAGTGGTTATAAAAGATACTAGAGTTAGGCTTTTTATAGTTGGAGATATCTATATATAGAGGTTGCTGAATAAATCTGAAGTGCAAGAAGATGAGTATTTGAGTCTCAAAAATGTTGCATTTTTACGAAAATTCTCCAAAAAAAGGCATCATCGTAGAGATTAAAACTATTTTTTTCAGCCAACCCTATATAGAACCCATTTGGTATCTAGTTGTGTACTTAAATAGGGGTGGGGAGTGTGGGGAGTGTGGGGAGATGGGGTGTATTAGACCTCTCATTTTATCCCAAATCCAATTAATTATTACCCATTTTTTATCAATTACTTCTCCCTCCAACCTATTTTCTGGAGATACCAAATGCCTTCTATAGAAATTTATTTTTACAATTAAAACACTCTATGCTGAAGAGATGGCATTTGTCTACGAACTTGTTCTAGGCGAGTAGGGTCAATTTCTGCGATCGCCACCCCTGGTTTGTCCCCAGTATCTGCCAAAATTACACCCCAAGGGTCAACTATCATTGCATGGCCATGAGTTTGTCTTCTGCCGTAGTGATTACCTGTTTGAGCTGGGGCGATAATATAACAGGTATTTTCTATGGCCCGCGCTTGGAGTAATACTTGCCAGTGGTCTTTTCCTGTATATGCGGTGAAAGCTGCTGGTATAAATAAAACTTCAGCTCCTGCACTGGATAGATGTCGGTATAGTTCGGGAAATCTTACATCATAGCATACTGATATACCTAAATTACCATAATCTTTGGATGGATAAACTGATGGTAGTTGAGTACCTGCCTTGACTGTCTTTGATTCTCGATAGGTATTACCGTCGGGTAAGTTAACGTCAAATAAATGTGCTTTTTCGTACCTTGCTACTTCTATTCCATTAGGTTCAATTAAAGATGCAACATTGTAGACTTTGCCATCTGTTGTCGGTACTGGATACCCACCTCCTAAAATTGTAATTTGGTATTTTTGAGCAATTGTTTTGAGAAATTTTTCACTTGCTGTGGCGATCGCTTCTGCTTGAGATATTTTCTCTTCTTCTTCACCTAAGAAGGGAAAATTTTCGGGCAAGGTAACTAATTCTGCACCTTGACGGATAGCTAAGTCTATTAATTCTTCTGCTTGTGCTAAATTTTTTGACAAGTCAGGTACGCTTGTCATTGATATTGCGGCAGCGATATAGGATTTCATATAGGTAAATTGATAATTGATAATTAATAATTAATCCTCAGAGGTTTAAAGCCTCTCCTTTTCAGGAGAAAACACAAATAAGATTTCCGTACTTGATTCTATCCTCTCAGTTTTAACCAGAGGTAATTAATGATTAATAATTAATAATTGATAATTCATAGATATAGCATTTCCCAAGAAGCGTGAGGTACAAATATTAAATATAAAACCTTTGTAGCACAAGCATCTTGCCTGTTATAGGCAGACCTCAATCAGACGGAATACGCTGTAGTTTTGATTTATCCATGTTTTAACCAGAAGTAATTGATAATTGATAATTAGAGATATTTTTCATTATCTATTATCCATTAAGGATGGTGTCAGAAATCAAATTTTCAACTGTATTTAGTTGAGAATATTGATTTCTGTATTCACCACCATTTTTAAACTTGCAATTTAGGCTAAATTTGAGCTGAATCTTTTGTCAGATTATTACACTCAATCTGAATCTTTCGATACTGTAGATAATTCAGACAAACAAATTTTTACTTAACTCAAAATGTTAACTTTTTTGCGTTTACATTGGATGGAAAAGCAGGTCTGGGAAAAAGCGATTAAATTCGATTAAAACTCCGGCTGTGACAGTCATCCAAATTGCAGCCAAAACAGGGGCTGTGGACAGATATTTAAGTAAGTCTTGCATGAATATTTCTCCTGAAACTGATTTTTAAATCAGATATTGTTCAGCCAATGTTAATTAGCTATCAGCTTTTAGCATTTCCTGATGGAATGCTCGGCAAACACCTATCAGCTTTTATTAGGTAAAATTCCCAAAAACTATTGTTTATGAGAGGTTTAAATCCCCTTTTTGCACATTTAAAAAAATGATCTTGCTGATTACTGATTATTGATTGCTGATCGCCTCTTTTAAAACATTGTTTTAGATAAGGTTGGTAACTATTAATTAGTATTTTTATACTGACTAAAATTACCTAATTTTAACTGCTTCTTTGCTCACTTTTCTAGCGAGGGGAAACAGTAATTTCGTCATCTTTAGCAAACATTTTGCCAGAGGTATATTCCCCAAATGCCGCCAGAGGCCATAAAAAGCCACCTAGCATTTTTTGGATTGCTAAAGGTACGTCAATAATAATCTCTTTTTCTTCTGTATTTTTCTCAGATTTAATTGTTTGAAGATAGGAACGACCTACCCAACCAATCCAACCTGTAATATACAAGAATAAAATGCCAGGAATGGTGAAGTCACCAGCATGACTCCAACTTCCATCTACTATTAAATGAGGTAGACCGTCTTCTCCACAAAGTTGTTGGGAATAACGTTCAAATCGTTTTGTACCAGATTCGGGATCGTCGGTAGTAGGACGAGCATTTTCAGCTAGTGCTTGAAAAGCAGGTGATTCTGAACAAGGTACTAAGTTATATGCTGATGCTGTAGGTACACAAGTTACCCAAAGACTAATGGCTAAAACTAAAGCCAACAATCGTCTCATGGAATTGTTTCCTTTTATTACAAAGTGTTGACAATTATCCATACTTCTGTTGCTAAATCAAGCTGAAAGTAGGGATTTTCTAATTAAGATTTTCCCAACTCCAAAAGCGATTGTTTTGAAGTGGTATTCTTGAGTTTACAATCAAGATTTTCTGTTTCGATAAATGCGAGGTAGGCCAATATTTATGTAATACCTTCTGCATCTTCTCCACAGACATTTTTACCACGATGTGCGCCACCGCAAGTATTTCTTGTTTGTCTGATTCTACAATAGTTACTAAAAATATAGTCAAATATAACATCAACTAATTTTTAGCTTGATTAGGAGTTATCCTAACTGGACGAACTACAACGCCCTCTATCCCTTCATCAAAGATTGTTGGGATTACTTTTCTCATGATGTTATAGGACCCATTTACATCTGCATTTATCCTGATTTTTGAGCCTTTTTGCTTGTACATTCCTCTTGATTCTCGATAACCACTAAACTCATATTTTTCCCCGTTTTCTTCTCCATATCTAGGGATATAATCTAATGACAAAAAACTTGCACGGGATGTATAACTTTCTTCACTTACAATCACTTTAATTCCCGCCATTTCTCCTTTGTATTTTAACATTTCGACAAAACGAGCATGAGGTATATTTACAAATGATTGATTATTTTTTTTGGTATTATTTACCCATTGTTTCCATAAGGGATTTTTGCCAATAATTAATTGCCCGATTCCCCATTTCTCCAAATGGTTTATTATCCATCTGCTACAGACATGAAGATAATTTTCTATTTGATTATTTCGTTTAGCTGTTAATCTTTGAATCTGATTTGATGTACTCAATTCCTCTTGCAGTTTACTCTGTAATTTAGCCCTAGTTTTGTTATAGAATTGATTGATACTTTTTAGCACCCGTCCGTTAACCAGTATGGGTGTAAATCCTTTTTGGTTTGATGTTAACGCTGCTAAATTATCTACTCCTATATCGATGGCTGCCACTGCTTTAGGATTCTTTACCTTAGATTTACTAAATCTTTCATAGACTACCTCTATTACATACTGTTTTAGTTTCGGAATTACTCTCACACAAGCAATATTTTCTGCCTGAGTCGGGAATTCTATCTCAGTTTTTGAGAGTTTTATTTTCCCTTTAGTTAGACTCAGCTTACTAATTGCTTGAATGGTATAAACCAATAAATTTCTCCCTTTGATTTTATCTTTATATTTGGGGAGCTTTGGTCGCCCTGTAAATTTATTTGGGTTTTCTTTATGGGCTTTACTGGCTGCGAAAAAACTCTGCCAATTTTTGTCTAATATTCTTAGTATTTGTTGACTTACTTTACTTGGTAAGGCTCGATAATCTGGACTCTTTTTGATTTGATTATATACCTGATTAGAGTTTAAATAAGTTTGGTTAAAAATCCAAGATTGACGCACCAAATAATTAGCATAGTTATAGAGATTTTTGGAAAGAAAACACAATTTATCTACCTCTTTCCAATGTTGATGACTTTGTTTAATTATATGTTTCTCAACTAATCTCATTGGTTGACTCTTCAATTATTTTTTCGGTTTTTTCTTAATTCATAAAGTTGGGAATAAGAGACTGTTTGTAAAACAAGTATTAAGATAGCTTAGAGTGACTGAAGTCTAAAATAGGTAAGACTTCAAAAGGTTAAAATCTGGTAAATATCCAGAGGTGGAAAGGTACATACTATTCCTAGATTTTTAAGTGACAAATAGTTGTCTTAATTTCTTATTACCTGTTTCCACCTTCTGTGTTAAGTGTTCCCTATCTCCTTTTTATATTTCCTGATACATTCAATCTCTAATTAATGATGTAATTATTGCCATTAAATCTGGCATCAATTCATCTTTGCTATTGTCAGCATTGCAACCGAGATAGTTTAGCTTCAAAGGTCTGGCAAGACTGAGCTGCCTTCAAATACTTAACCAGTAGATAAGGTAGCTAGAGATTTTACACATAAATCAACACCAACAACATCTACTGATTTCTCAGTCAAATGTTTTTTGCTGGTTATTTGGGTATATTTCAGTCTTAAACCCTAGTAACATAAAATAGATAATTGTTGATTTTTGTGGATAGTACCAGATTATAGGTAACAGTTACAAGCCCCAACAATAAATTTATTTAGTGCTAATATTTTGACTATATTAATATCAATTTATCAAGCAATGACAAGGGTTTTAGCTATAGAAACAAGTTGTGATGAAACATCTGTGGCAATTGTTAAGAATAATCAAGTTTTAAGTAATATTGTAAAGTCACAAATTAATATTCATAGTTTTTATGGAGGTGTAGTTCCAGAAGTAGCCTCACGGCAACATTTAGAAATAATTAATCAGGCGATCGCTCAGGCTTTGATAGAGGCGGATTTAGATTGGCCAGATATTGATGGTATTGGAGCTACTTGTGCCCCTGGTTTAGTTGGCGCTTTGTTAGTTGGTCTAACGGCAGCAAAAACTCTAGCTATTGTCCATGAAAAGCCATTTGTGGGAATCCATCATTTAGAAGGTCATATTTATGCAACTTATCTGGAGCAACCGGACTTAAAACCACCTTTTCTGTGTTTGTTGGTTTCTGGAGGCCATACCAGTTTGATTTATGTCAAAGACTGTGGGGAATATGAAACTTTAGGGCAAACAAGAGATGATGCAGCAGGAGAAGCTTTTGACAAAGTAGCTAGATTATTAAAGCTTGGCTATCCGGGTGGACCAATAATTGATAAATTAGCAGCAGAAGGGAATAAATTAGCCTTTGCTCTTCCTGAAGGAAAAATTTCTTTGCCAGGAGGAGGTTATCATCCTTATGACTTTAGTTTCAGTGGACTAAAAACTGCAGTATTGCGATTAGTCCAGAAATTAGAAAAAGAGGATAATGAGTTATTATCTCAGTCTTCGGTAACTAAGGACATTGCAGCCAGCTTTCAGGAAACTGTAGCGAAAGGCTTAACAAAAAGAGCGATCGCCTGTGCGTCAGACTATGGCTTAAATACAATTGCTATTGGTGGGGGTGTAGCAGCTAATAGTGGTTTGCGATGGCACTTAAGTAGAGCAGCAGCGAGTCATAATTTGCAGGTATTATTTCCGCCACTAAAATTCTGTACGGATAATGCGGCCATGATTGGTTGTGCTGCGGCTGACCATCTAAGTCGAGGCCATATTTCATCTTTGAACTTAGGAGCTAGTTCTCGAATGGCTATTCAAGATGTGATGGAGTTATATAAATAGGACTTACGCACTAGACGATACATATAGCGTTAAAAACTATAACGTTATAGTTTTCAAACTCTATATATAGTACCTTTGCGTAAGTCCTGATAAATTTAATTTAGTTTAGCTATCAATCTAGCAATCCTATTTGAGTTGTAATATCTGATTGTAGGGGTTTGGTCTCCAAACCAAGGTGAAAATGGGATTTGGAAACCAAACCCCTAGAGCTTTTTAGATTTATTATGTATCTTGAAATATCCAAAAAGAATATTTGCTAGGAAGTGGGGAAGAGAGATAAATTTTAAGAGTGTTAGGATTTACCAAAAGACAAGATATATAGCGTTCACAACTATAACGTTATAGTTTTTTAACTCTATATATAGTACCTTTGCGGAAGTTATGAGTTTATGAGTCAGCAAGAGAAGAGGATTTTGATTACGTCTAAATTAATGAGACTTGATATTACTACTTTTGCCTATTACCTTTTTTTTTGCCAAGGCTATTTTTACCAATGGATAATTAATAATTGATAATTGATAATTGATAATGGATAATTGATAATTGATAATGGATAATTGATAATGGATAATTGATAATTGATAATTAATAATTGATAATTGATAATTGATAATGAAAGAGTTTTTTTAATCTCTAATTTTCTCTCCCTATTTCTATCTAACTCTAAATATGCTCGAATTAGGGTTTGCTGATTAAATCTCAAAGGATTGAAATCTAAAGGCTGCATTTTTGGAGTCTAAAAAAGTATGAGGTTTTTATCTCCTAGAGCTGCAAAAAGTTAGTATTTAGGGCGTAAAAATTCGGAAAAATTGAGGAACAATTCTTCCGACTACTTACTCTTTAATTCTCCATTCCTTCATTCCTCCTGACTCCTACCCTTACCCATAAGACTTTTTTAGCAAACCCTAATTATCCATTATCCATTATTCATTAATGAAATATCCAAAATTATGATTACTAGATAGCTTTCTAGAAGTGATAAATAACTATAAAAGAAGTAAAAAAATAAATTTTATGTTTTACCTAATGTCAAATTTTTTTCTACACAACTTAAAAATATGACTGCTACATCAGTAATGAAAATTAGAAATGCAGAAGCAAAAGATTTAACTGTAATTGTAGAAATTTATAATGCTTCAATTCCTAGTCGTATTGCTGCTGCAGATTTGGAACTTATATCGGTTGAGAGTCGTATTTCCTGGTATCAAGAACATTCACCAGATAGTCGTCCTATTTTAGTTGTAGAACTAGATGATCAAGTTATTGGATGGCTAAGTTTTCAGTCTTTTTATGGCAGACCAGCCTACAAAGCCACCGCAGAAGTAAGTATATATGTTTCTCCTGAATATAAAGGTCAAGGCATAGGAAAAAAATTACTTTCCGAGGCAATTTATCGTAGTCCTCAGTTGGGAATTAAGACTTTACTCGGCTTTATTTTTGCTCATAATATTCCTAGTTTAAATTTATTTGATAAATTTGGTTTTGAACGTTGGGGTTATTTACCAAAAGTAGCTGATTTAGATGGTATCAAGCGAGATTTAGTAATTGTAGGGCTTCATCTTGAGGAAGGAGAAAATAAGGATAAGAGTGAATAAGAGTGGATATATTCAAAATAAAAAAGTCAACATTCAGCGCTCAGTTATTAGCTTCATTACCTTGAAATTAGAGAGTAAAATTTAAAGCTTGATATTTATTAATCCTTTTATTCAGTAGTTTTGGTTACATCATTGTTTTTGACGATTGCTGAAAGTAGCAATTTTTTTAATTCTTTAGGACAATTTTTATAAATTTGGTATTGGTCTTATACGAAGCCTAAAAAAAGAATGTTATGAATAATAAGGAGAGTTAAAATACTTTGGGGAAGGATGTCTGTTTGAATAAAAGAAGGTATTAAATCCTTAAAATGATGTTTAAACTATTTATTCTGACTCATGACTTCTTGAGCAGTAACCCAACTATTTGTAGCAAAAATTTATCAAACTGCTATTAGAGGCTATCTGTCCCAATTATTATCAATGTGCAGCAACCTTTTTTTCCAATTTTTATCATAATTCATGGCAAAAGACTTTTAATCTGGGTAGCCAAAATATCAGGTTTTTCTAACATTGATAGATGACCACATTCAGGAATTTCTAGGACATTTGCACCGCAACCTTGAAACATCCAGTGAAAACTAGCTAAATGTTGTACATATTTAGGCTCCATAATTGTATCTTTAGCTCCCACAATAAAGTAAACTGGTTGTTTTAATTCTGATACTATTTGTGGCAATTGATGAACCTCTGATTCTGTAGTAGATTCTAATAAACTTCCCAGGGAAGCTTCATAAGATGCAGCAACGAAATCGAATAATAGTTGTTTTCCCCATTTTCGAGAGAGGGGAGTAACCACTTGAGTCTTAGTATATATTTGTTCAATCAAAGGTAGATAAGGTAGCCAACGAGGCCGAAATTTAATTATTTGTGCCCCTGCGAATCTAAATCGCTCAAATTCTTCTTTGAGATAAATTCCACCACCAGAGTTAATACAGACTACTGCTTTGATAATGTCGAAGATTTTATATGCTCCATGTAAAGCAATAGTTCCTCCCAAAGAATGTCCTATTAAGCAGGCACTAGAGATGTTAAGTTTTTCTAGTAGTATTGCCAAATCTTCAATATAAGAGGTAGGACTGTAGGTAGAAACTAATTTTTTTTGGGTTGAATGGATTTGAGAATCGCCGAATCCACGCAAGTCGTAAGATAAACACTGGTAATCTCCTGATAGTCTTTGGATCAAAGGTTGCCAGTAGTTACGGCTTAAGAGCCAGCCATGCATAAATACAAGTACATGGGGAAATTGAGTGGGGTTAGTCAATTCATAGGTGTGTGGAACCCCTCGAATATCTATAGTTGCCATATTTTTATTTTAAGTAGGACTTGCTGAAACAGTCTTATGAGTGAGGGTGGGAGTCAGGAGTCGTAGGGGCGTTTCATGTCGCGCAGCGAAACGGCCGTTAGCTTCGCATAACTATCGTTAACCCCCGTACAGGAGTCAGGAGTTAGAATAAATGGGAATTATACAGGAGGTAGGATTCATTAATTGATAATAGATAATTACCTCTGGTAAAAACCAAGAGGATTAATTAGAGTTTGCTGAAAAAGTCTTATGGGTGAGGGTAGGAGTCAACCCACCCCTGCCCCTCCCAGCTATCCATTACCCACATCTTTCTTAAGATAAAACTTGACAAAATAGACAAGTTATGGGTGAGTCTTGGTTCGGTCTTTTCGGGAGAAAAATATATGAAAAAACACATTTTTTTTTGATAATTTAAGTATTGTAAAGTATTATTACTTGCCTACTATGATTCTTTCTCCTTTCTCCCCTGCTCCCTGCTCCCCTGCTCCCCACAAGCTTTTCAGGAGTTATGGGTAAGGGATAGCCCTCCCAGGAGGGGAGTCAGGAGTCAACCAACCCCCGCCCCTCCTGGGAGGGGAAGTCATGAGGAATGGGGAATTTAGAGGAGGTAGGAAGAAGAATTATCCCTTGATTTTTCTGCCAATAGTCAACCTAAAATCCTAACTTTTTAAGCTCCCTAGAACGAAAACCTTGTACTTTTTCAAGACCTAAAAAGGCTAAAACTTTTATCTATCAAAGCTTTGATATTTAATCAGCAAACCCTAATTATTAATTATTAATTATTAATTATTAATTAATTTAGTACCTTTCTCCCATCAATCTCTGTCGCACACCTTCAGCGATTTTGTGGCCTAGGTATTCTGGAATCAAACTTTCATTTGGCCCCAGAAGATAAAGAATGAGACGAGTTCGCCCACGCCAAACTAACAAGTTGGCATTAACTACTAATAAATCTTCCTGCCAGATGGCATACATGACTTTGTAGAATAGACCAGGTTGATTATCAGCTTCAATTAATAGTGCTGGTAGATGAAATACAGGATCGACATAAAATTCTGTTGCTACTTCCTCTAAACCACTATCTAGATTAAATTCTACAGCCAACATTTCTTCTACCTCAAAGTGGCCTGCTAGTGATTCACGGATGGCCCGACAAACATTTTCTGAGGTTTTCTCTGTTAATGCTTTGCCCCCCCGAGATATAACTAATTTGATAAAGACCAACATTGGTGGGTAAATTTGTCCATAAAGACTAAGACTATGAATAGTTAGTCCGTACGCAGCTAATACTCCAAAAATATCACTGAGTAAGAATGATTGATTTCGGTAGGTAAAGTGCAAGGCACTTTTACTGCTTTCTGGTTTTAGCTCTATTACAGCTTGTTTGCTTTTATACAATTGATATGCTAGTTTAAGGTTTTGCAGTTGAATATCACTACTGACAAATTGTTCATAAAACTGTGGAAACGCTCGGTTGAAGCGCTTTAGCAGTTCTAGTGTTGATGATTTTAAACCCGGAGCCATAATCGAAGAGAGGGAACGGGATATATACTATCTAATAATGTCATCCAATTTCTACTAACTTAACCACGCCTGCATGGGTTTCTGGAAAAATTTGTTTACCGGTTCTGAGTCAACATCTCAGTCTCAAAATTTAGATTATGAAAGATACACAACTATTGGGGGACAAGATGCTTCTTCTCAAGCTGTTCGTTCTCCTGATAGAACTAATGGGCGTATCTTTTTTAGTACGGATCGAGATATAGATATCTATGAACTCGAAGAGCTTTGTAATGCTGTTGGTTGGTCTCGTCGCCCATTGCGTAAAGTCAAAAAGGCCATTCAACATAGTTTTCTTGTGGTCTCTATGTGGCAAATGCGAGGCAGTCAGCGAAGACTGATTGGTTTTGCAAGAGCAACATCTGACCATGCTTTTAATGCCACTCTTTGGGATGTGGTTGTTCATCCTGACTTCCAAAGCAAGGGCTTGGGAAAAGCATTGATGAATTACATAATCAAAAAACTTCGTAGTGAGGATATAAGTAACATTACTTTATTTGCAGACCCTCATGTTGTTGATTTTTACCGAAATTTAGGTTTTATTTCTGACCCAGAGGGAATTAAAGGAATGTTCTGGTATCCTGATTAGCTGTTTTTGAGTTGATTGGATATGGCTAACTGAGTCATATTATCATGATTAATCTAGAATTTAGATTTTTGACCAGGGACATTTTGCCTGCTTTGATTTTTGTATATAATTGTGTCAAATGGAATAATAGTTAGCTTAGTAAGCTTGATTAAAAGTTATTTATTTGTTGAAAAACAATAATAAATACTAATGATTGGCAACGACAATACTGGATAATCAGTTAGATTTAGGTGCAAGTCCAGGCCATTAATTACCATCTATCTAGATAATTTATAGGATTTTTGTTCCTAAAAATTTCCTGAATATACCTACAGGTCTGATTTTGGTAATTTTTTCCAATTTTTTTTTCACAAAGCTTGCACAAAGATATAAAATTGAGCTATAATAATTTTAGTTCAATCGGGATGTAGCGCAGTTTGGTAGCGCGCCTGCTTTGGGAGCAGGATGTCGCAGGTTCAAATCCTGTCATCCCGATATATTAATAAATATAATTAACCTAAATCTGAAAATTAAGTATCAGCTTAGGAAAATTTATATCAAGGTTGCTTGAAGACCTAAACTCTTCCTCCAGAAAGAGTGGTATGGGAAAACTAATCAATCTTGAAGTTTTCACTGTAGTGTCCCAAAATACAGGGAATAAGGCTGCTGGGCTAACAGTGTTTAGGGGAGCCGTCGGATTGGCGATGTACTGTTGAGTGACCGTAAGACCAGAAAAAGCTTCTGTCCACGATCCTGGTTCGCCAGAAGCAGAAACTTAAATCGCGTTTCCCTACATGACATAAAAAGGGTAGTGGTGCATAGTACGGTTGAGAAATGCCGCGTTATCGCTCAAGCTTAATTTCAGGAGGATTTCAATAAGTTAACTATATTACATCAGCACTAACAGGATGTAACTTATAACAAGTTAATCACACCTAATTTGATTGATGTCAAAAAAATGGCAAAACTTGAGGAAAATGCTTTTTTCTAATGCTGTGATTTAGTAAATATCCTCAATCTAGGAATAAGGAATACCTAGGCAGATTAAGCTCTCTTATTTCAGAAAGTATTTCATTTTTTTTCAGCTTCAGCAAATGAAATATTTGTGTTATACTCAACTAGAGTTATAATTATTTGGCCATACATCAGAAATCATACTCTTAATTTAAGAGTGTTTCTAAATTTAGTGACTTGGTAAATATACCATAGATTACTGTTGATATAGGATAATAATTTTTGTAGAGTTATTATCAGTGAATAACAAAATAATTTAATTTTATGATTAACGATAAATCTGGTTCAGCTTAAATAATTGATGGTTTGAATGGTTGAACTTTCTAGAGAATAAATGATTTTTTGAGATTAATAAAAAATAGTTAGATAGATGTTTTGCCAAGAAGAGTAAAAAAGATTCTGAATCGGATTTTTATAGAATAAACCCTTGTCATAATTGGCCTGATATTGGTCTTTGAAAAACATTAAATCATATTAATTAGTCGCAGATTGAACGAAAAACTGAAGTGTTTTTTGCATTTATTTTGTGGTTGTTTGATGTTCATAGTTTTTGAAATTGCAATATTTTAAGAAAACAGGAGAATTTATGAAGTCATTAGTTCGCTTAAGTGCAGTATTAGGAATAGTGGCTAGCACTTTGATAGGACCATCCCTGAAAGATATGTCTGCATTAGCACTGCCTGAGAAAGAAGTTTTACAGAAGTTAACTCCTGTACCTGTCTTTACGATCACCGATCAAAATGGCTCTCCTCTTGTAGCTTCGATTAAAAGAGAAGGTAATGACGATAATTCTTCTGTGGCGGGAGTTTTTATTAGTAAGAGTGATGCAGATGCTTTTGTTAATAAATTAAAAGGAGAAAATCCTGATTTAGCTGCTACGGTTAAGGTTGTCCCTGTCTCTCTGGGTGAAGTTTATGAAATGAGCCAATCTACACAACAGAATGGTCAGAAACTACAATTTGCTTATGTTCCGATCAAAAGGCAGGTTGAATCTGCTAAAGCTTTACTTGAGCAAAGTGGTCAGGATGTTAACCAGTTTAATGGGGTACCTTTGTTTATCGCTAAGGGTGGACCTGATGATGGATATTTGACGATTCAGCGGGGGGAAAAGCAAGTTATTCCTATGTTTTTTAATAAGGAAGATTTGCAAGGAATGTTGGAGCGGGCTAAAACTCAACAACCTGATGTTTTTTCTTCTGTGAAGATTGAGGTTGTGAATCTTGAGGGTGTGATTAATGCTTTGGAGAATGATGACGATCCTTTCTTGGAAAAAATTATTTTTATTCCTCCACGGGAGTCTTTAGAGTTTGTACAAAAGTTAAAACAATCTGGTAATTCTGGTAATTAATAAGTTGATATTCTTGGCGATCGATAGATGGATTTTTCCTGGAAGTGTGTGGTTTCAGGTCTAGAACTTTGGCGATGGTATTGTCAGACTAAGACTGATGCTTTGAGGCTAGGTATATCTGTTGCTGAGGTTGATTTATTGTTACAGGAGTTTGCTGGACTGGATAGATTAACGCTGCGTTTGGAGTCTTTTAAAGATTGGCCTAATGTTTCAATGAAGCTTTCTTTAGTTGAGTTGGATGGTCTTTGGCGCCGACGTTTGGAGGATAGGGTTCCGCTTCAATATTTAACTGGGGTTACTTATTGGCGGAATTTTTGTTTGGAGGTGGGTTCTGGGGTTTTGATACCTAGACCGGAAACTGAGTGTTTAATCGATCTGGTTGTGGTTGCTACGAATGCTGTTTTGGATCTTGGACAAGGAATTTGGGTGGATCTGGGTACTGGTAGTGGGGCGATCGCTTGTGGTCTAGCGGATATCTTGACAGATGCTTCGATTTATGCTGTTGATTGTAGTCCGGCAGCTTTGGCTATTGCTAGACAGAATGCTGTTAAGTTGGGTTTGGCTCATAGAATTAATTTCTATGAGGGTTCTTGGTGGCAACCTCTGGAGCATCTGCGGGGTCGGGTGAGTGGGATGGTGGCTAATCCTCCTTATATTCCTAGTGGTATGATTTCTACTTTGCAAGTAGAGGTTAGGAAGCATGAGCCTCGTTTGGCTCTTGATGGTGGTGTTGATGGCCTAGATTGTATTAGATTTTTAGTTGAAACGGCTCCACTATATTTGGTTTCTGGTGGTGTTTGGTTGGTGGAGATGATGGATGGACAAGGGGAAAAGGTGGCTAAAATGTTGGAAGATAATGGAGCTTATTGTCGGGTTGAGATTTTTCCGGATCTTGAGGGGGTCGATCGCTTTGTTATGGCTTATTTGAAGTAGCACTCAGCACTTAGCTAGCTTCCTGGGTCGGAACTCTGTTAACAGCCATCAGTTTCTCAAGGTGTCCCTATTAACAGGCACCACTCACTATAGTGGGGGACTTAAACTATTGAATTTTTAGCGGTCTTGCTAAATGCTATTTGCGGAGCATTCCTTCAGGAAAAGCTTATAGCTACTTAAAGTAATAATCATTTTCTTAAGCTCCCCTGGTGGAAGCTTTTTTTGCTAGAGATGCTGACATTACCTAAAATTTTTCAAAAAATTAAAAAATGAAAATCAAAATTAATTTATTTCGTGTCTATTGAGGTTCTAATTAAAGGAGGAATTTCTGGTAAGATTATGGGCTTTCTTACTGATATTGTACCAACACTGGCAGCTCGACCTGAGAAAGCAGATTTAATTTTTCAAGCGAAAGGTCGCAGTCAAGATAAACCTTTAATTTGAATGAGGGTTGACTAACGTAACTGCTTGGGATAATTGAATCTGAAGCTTAAATCATTTTCTTAAGCTCCCCTGGCTGAAGCTTTTTTTGCTAGAGATGCTGACATTACCTAAAATTTTTCAAAAAATTAAAAAATGAAAATCAAAATTAATTTATTTCGTGTCTATTGAGATTCTAATTAAAGGAGGAATTTCTGGTGAGATTATGGGCTTTCTTACTAACATTGTACCAACAGTGGCAGCTCGACCTGACAGAGGAGATTTAATTTTTGTCTCACTAAAGATAAACCTTTAATTTTAATGGGGGCAACTGCTTGGGATAATTGAATCTGAAGCTTAAATCATTTTCTTAAGCTCCCCTGGCTGAAGCTTTTTTTGCTACAGATGCTGGAATTACCTAAAATTTTTCAAAAAATTAAAAAATGAAAATCAAAATAAATGAGTTTAGTACCTATTGATGTTCTAATTGAGGGAGCGATTTCTGGTAATTTAGTAAGTTTTCCTACTGATACTGTACCAGCATTAGCAGCTCGACCTGAGAAAGCAGATTTAATTTTTCAAGCGAAAGGCCGCAGTCAAGATAAACCTTTGATTTTAATGGGTGCAACTGCTGAATCTTTGTGGCCTTATGTTGATGGAAGTGATGAAGAGTTACAGTTATGGCAAGGGGTGGCTGAAGAGTATTGGCCGGGGCAGTTGACTTTGGTGCTGCCTGCTGCCGAAATAGTGCCTAGGGTAATGAATCCTGTTAATCCCACTACAATTGGACTGAGGATTCCTAATTGCGATATTGCTAGAGAGATAATGGCTAAAACTGGACCTTTAGCGACTACGAGTGCTAATTTATCAGGCCAGCCGACCTTAGAGCGAATGGCAGAAATTAGTAGTCAATTTCCAGATGTGTTGGTTCTTTCGTTGTACCAAAGTCAGGAGATGAGGTTGGCTTCTGGGGTCCCTTCGACTGTTGCTAAGTGGAATGGAATTGCTGGTTGGGAAATTTTGCGTCAGGGAGCGGTAAAGTTGTAGCGCTACGCGCAAGTCAAAAGTCAGTAGGGGCGAATGGCCATTCGCCCGTACAAAAGTCAAAAGTAATCCCTGATGCTTGGAGAGAGCATTTATAAATGTCCGCGCCCTATTTGCATAGTGCTATAAAATTTTAAGGTACTGTTAAAAAATTTAGTATTTTTAGTGGAATGGGTTGGAACGATTTTTTCTTTTTGGCATTAGGATTTGGATTGGGGTTAATAGTTAGTAGGTTATGGTCTAGGCAAGAAAGTCAGAATTTATCAATGTCTTCTGTGGTGTCATCTCCTGAAGAATCTAATTCTGATTCTGAGGAGGTTGAGAATATTTTAGAGCAACTGAAACATACTCAACTAGCATATCAAATGGCTTCTGAAATGAGTAAGTTTAAGGCTGGTTTTTTGGCTCGAACTGCTCATGAGTTGCGATCGCCGATTAATAGTATGATTGGTGGACTACAGTTAGTTATTTCTGATTTAGCTGATGATCCGGAGGAGGAACGTGAGTTTGTAAACCAAGCTTATAATTCTGCTTTGAAAACTTTGGGGTTAATGGATGAGATTATTTATGTGGCTAAAACGGAACATGGTACTGAGAGGGTAAATATAGAGTCGCTGCAGCTAAGTCAGGTGTTTGAGGCGGTGGAAAATTTAACTTATATGCAGGCTGCTAACCGTAGTATTCGTTTGCAAATATCACCTCCTGAAGCGGATGTTTATGTTTTGGCGGATGAGTCTTGTCTGAAGCAGGTTTTGGTGAGTTTGATTGATACGGCGATCGCTCAAATGGATGAAGGTAGTGTGAATGTTTCTGTTCATCCTGCTGAGGAGTCTGGTTATGTTCATATTTGGATTGACGATCAACGTTCTGTTAGTGCTTGGAGTGAGTCTTGGGATTTACTCAAGCATAATCATAATCTTGAGGAGAAAGCTGAAAAAAATATGAGTGCTGATTTTCAGCTTTCTCCTGGTATGAGGTTGTTAATGAATCAAACTTTGTTGGGAATGATGAATGGACGTTTGGAGGTTCTGGCGACTCCTTCTGAGGGTGAGGAGTCTAATTTCAATCGGACTCAATGTTCGATTCCTATGAGTAGAGAGGGTGGTGAGAGTTAAGTTTCTGTGGCAAGTAGTGATGTTTATTTCTAGTGGTTAATTCGATTTCTCCTTCTATGGGTTGATTGTGCAATATCATTGTTGTGGTTTGATTTTGTTGAAATCCGATTCGTTTGTAGAAGTTTTGTTGATAGGTTGTCATTAGGTAAACTCTTTCTACATGACACATTCGTGGATGACTTAAGATTGTTTCAACTAATTTTCGTCCTAGTCCTCCTCCTTGATAGTTTGGGTGAATTACTATATCCCAAATTGTACCTCTGTAGACGCAATCTGATGTGGCGCGACCAAAACCTATCATTGTTTTGTTATTCCATACGCTGACGACTGGGCTGCTGTTGGCAATGGCTATTTCTAAGTCTTCTATTTTTCTATTTTTTGCCCAGATAGCTGCTGAATTAAATAATGCTATGAGTTGGGGAATGTCTACTTTTGAGTGACCTTCGCAGAATTGGATATGACGGTAATCTCTGGTAGTATTTTTCATATTTTTTAGTCAGCTCTCTATAGTTTCAATTTACTCAATTTATGTTTAGATTGAATATTGGTTGGGGCTAACTTTTACCTAGATTTAAGCATTTTTGTATGCTGAAAAATAGATAAAATTAATAAATTCTTTTGATTTTTTTCTAGTGTAGATTATTGTACTCTCCTTCTTTTCTAACGTTAGTAGTATATACCTTCTATTGCTTAACTATTTTGTATAATATCATTCTTTTTTCTGATAATCAATATATTTTTAAATGTTTTTTGTGTGTGTTTTTATTAAGGTTTTATGAGAATTAAACTGAGTTGATAATTATATATATAAAATCTTAGTTTTTTGTGTAATTATTTACTATTTTTGAGTCAATATTAATTATAATAGTTGCCATTATTGGGGCGGATATTCTCACAGTTATTCTTATTCGCAACTTCGCCCCTTCTGACTTCTAATACCGTTTCACGGAAGTCAAAAGTCGTAGGGGCGAATGGCCATTTTCGGCTGTCGCCGACATGTTTCGGCGCTTGAGCCGACATGAATGCGGAGCATTCCGTCAGGAAAACGCCCCTACAAAAATCATGTATTAAGATTTTATAGACTCGAAACTTTGATGACACAGTAATTTCAGGAAATTATTTCATATCTTAAGTTTGAAACTAGAAACTATTTGTGACATCTTGAAAGTGAATTGATATAACTTCATTATATTTGGACTTGGTGTTCAGTAGGAAAAACTGTCCTACTAAAAAATACAAAGATGGTGGAAGTGTTCCATACTGGTAGAGTGTTTTAGATAAATTTAAAAATATAGGAATTATGAATTTTTGTAGTGATAATGTGACTGAGGTGTGCCCAGAAATTATGGCTGCTCTGATCGCTGCTAATGAAGGAGATATGATGCCTTATGGTGCAGATAAATACACTCAACGGTTAGAAGCTAAATTTTCATCAATTTTTGAAACTCTTGTGACAGTTTTCCCTGTTGTTACGGGTTCTGCTGCTAATGCTCTGGCTTTATCGGCGATCGCTCCAGGTTATGGAGCTATTTATTGTCATGCTGAATCTCATATTAATGTGGATGAATGTGGTGCTCCAGAATTTTATACAGGTGGTGCGAAGTTGGTGACACTCAATGGTAAAGATGCTCAAATTCATCCTTCTGAGTTGAGTAAAACACTAGAAAAGGCGGGTGCAGGTGTAGTACATCATGTTCAACCTGCTGCGGTTAGTATTACCCAAGCGACGGAAGCGGGAACAGTATATTTGCCTGAAGAGATATGTGAAATTGCTAAAATAATTCATGCTCATAATTTATATCTGCATATGGATGGGGCGCGTTTTGCTAATGCTGTTGCTAGCTTAGACTGTGCGCCAGCAGATATAACTTGGCGAGCGGGGGTAGATGTGCTTTGTTTGGGTGCAACTAAAAATGGAGCAATGGCAGCAGAGGCGGTAATCTTTTTTAATCAAGATTTGGCAAAAACATTTGCTTATCGTCGCAAACGTAGTGGTCATTTATTCTCGAAGATGCGATATTTGTCTGCTCAGTTGGAGGCTTATATTACTGATAATTTATGGCTAAAAAATGCTAGTAATGCTAACGAGATGGCAACTAAGTTAGCCCAAGGTTTGGTAGAGTTGCCTTTGGTAAGGTTGTGTCATCCTGTGGAAGCGAATGAAATTTTTGTAGAAATTCCTGAGTCTGTGGTTAATGGTTTGAGAGCTGATGGTTTTCAGTTTTATGTTTGGCAGGAGGAGGCTTTGCCAATAATTCGACTTGTAACTAATTTTAATACGAGTGATGAAGATGTTGATGCTTTTTTGAAAAGTGTTAAACGTCATTCTGTAGAAAATATGGAGTAGGGAGTAGGGAGTAGGGAGTAGAGAGTAGAGAGTAGGGAGTAGGGGGAAATAATTGATTTTATTTTTTGGCGTTGCTGAAACATGGTATGAAATTCCTAAATAGGGGTGTAAGTCAGACCTATTATTTTCCCTCTTTAAGGCGCGGAAAAAGCTCCTTTCTAGCTCCTGACTCGTGACTCGTGACTCCTGTAAAATCATACCTTTATCCAGCAACGCCTATTTTTTATTATTCGAGATGTCTAATAAAAATCTGGTAGACACCTCCAGAAAAGAGGGAGTCGGGAGCAGGGAGACTTACTCCTAACCTTTCCTGGGAGGGGAAAGGATTGATATTTTCTGTGGGATAATTGATTTTATTTTTTATTATTCGAGATGTCTAATAGATATCTAGTGAATCAAGATATAAACTTTTTGCGCATAGTAGGTAACAGGGAAAATATTTTTAGCCAGTGAAATAGAAACTAGAAACTTTGTCAGGTTTAGTGTCTCATATCCACTAAAATATAAGTTAAGTTACTATATATTTTTAAGCAAATATAATATGAGCAAAGTTCTAGCTATTTTAGGGGAATTAAGCGATCGTGACATTGATTGGATGATTGCTAATGGTAGTAAAGAAAAAATTACTGCTAATACTATATTAATTAATGAAGGCCAACCAATTGATGCTCTTTATATTGTGTTGGATGGGACAATGAAAGCTTATCTATCTGCGGTTGGGGATAAAGAAATAGGAATTATCGCTGCTGGTGAGGTTTTGGGAGAAATGTCTTTTGTGGATGGTCGTTTACCATCTGCTACTGTAAAAGCTATAGAGGATAGTTTAGTTCTATCAATTTCTAAACAGAAGTTAAATGAAAAATTAGAGCAGGATGTATTATTTTCTCTCAGATTTTATCGAGCAGTTACTAAGTTTTTATCGACTAGATTACGCGGTACTGTTACACGTTTTAGCAAGCATTCAGAGGTGGTATATCCAGACAGTCTGGAGAATCAGAATATTGAGACAGGAGTAGAAAATAGTGCTTTAGCTAGGTCTAGATATGAAACATTAATGGTCCGTCTTAAGGGTAGTTAATATTATGGCTGGATGAACAGTTATAAATAATTAGGTTAAAATTTAGAATTCAGAATTTAGAAGAAAATAGCAATTAAGGGGTAGGGGAAAATAATTGATGATTTCTGCGCGATAATTGATTTTATTTTTTATTATTGGATATGTTTCATTAATTGATAATTGATAATGGATAATTGATAATTACCTAGCCGTTAAAACCTTACGGGAATTGAAGATAAGGAAATTCAAGAGCACTTTTTTTTCCCTATCCAAGGGTAGGCTTTAAACCAGAATTATTTAATTATTAATAATTAATAATTCGGTAATGTTTAACTTGAAACTAAAAATCTAAAGATGTTGGAATTTGATGAGAGTGAAAATCAAGATAAGTTCGATCGCTTAATGATGGGTCATTGTCTAGAACTTGCCCGACGTGGTTTGGGAAAGACGGCCCCTAATCCTTTGGTGGGTTGTGCGATTACTCAAAATGGCCAAATTCTGGGTGAGGGGTTTCATCCTGGTGCTGGTCGTCCTCATGCAGAAGTTTTTGCTCTCAGAGAGGCGGGGGAAAAGGCGAGAGGTGCTACTGCCTATGTTAATTTAGAACCATGTAATCATTATGGAAGGACGCCTCCTTGTACGGAAGCTTTAATTGGAGCAGGTGTAGCAAGGGTGGTTATTGGCATGATCGATCCTAATCCTCTGGTTGCAAGTGGTGGTGTGGCAAGGTTGCGGGATGCTGGTATTGAAGTAGTGGTGGGAGTATTAGAGGCGGAATGTCGGGAACTGAATGAAGCTTTTATTCACCGAATGCTTTACCATCGTCCTTTCGGAATTTTGAAGTATGCGATGACTCTTGATGGGAAAATTGCTACTACTACAGGTCATAGTGCATGGGTGACTTCTCAGTCAGCACGGAGTGAAGTGCATAAGTTACGGGTTGCTTGTGATGCTGTGATTATTGGGGGTAATACGGTTCGGCGAGATAATCCATTTTTGACGAGTCGTAGGGATCGAGATGATAATCCTTTGCGGGTGGTTATGAGTCGTAGTTTAGATTTGCCTACAGAGGCTAATTTGTGGGATGTTAGTGAGGCTGAAACTTTAGTATTTACGGAAGTAGGTTCTAATCAAGAATTTCAGGAGTATTTGAGGCAAAAAGGGGTGGAGGTGGTGGAAACTTCTACTTTAACTCCAGGGGTGGTAATGGGTAATTTGTACGATCGCGGATTTCTTTCTGTTCTTTGGGAATGTGGGGGAACTTTAGCTGCTCAGGCGATCGCTGATGGTGCGGTGCAAAAAATCTGGGCTTTTATTGCTCCGAAAATTATTGGTGGGGAAATGGGAACTTCACCTGTAGGGGATTTAGGATTAACTAAAATGACGGAGGCTTTTGAGTTAGAAAATGTTAGTATGCGTACTGTTGGTTGTGATTATTTATTAGAAGGTTATTTGCAGCAGAAAAAGGAGAAAGTTTGAGTTCTTTTCAGAGATTTATATTAGCTTTGTATGGCAAAAATTTGATTTTTTTAGAATCAGCTAATATCATCTTCGGTTTAACACTTATCATTTAATATCATTTCCGTTGGTATCGTTTGTGTAAAAGTTAGGGAAATATCTACCTTATCCAAGATTTTTCCTTCTCTTACTACTTCTCTCCTAGATAACTAAAGCCTTCTCTATACAATACTGATGCTACCGGACATGATATAGCAATCCTAAATAGGTCGTGATAAATTAAAAAGTAGATAAAAAACTTGAAACTCCAGCCAGTTAAGTGTTCCCTCCATACCTAAAAAGCAGTAAGATTTTTGCCACAAATAAAATAGAGATATTCAACTAAATTAAAAAGAGAATATTACCGAATGATTAATAGTTATAGCAATCCTAAATAGGTTGCGGGTAATTAAAAAGTAGATAAAAAACCTGAAACTATAGCCTGTTCCCTGTTCCCTATTCCCTAAAAGCGTTAAGGTTTTTATACACAAATAAAATAGGACTGCTATAATAATTAATTGTTAATTACTGAACAAGATTTCAAGTATTTTTTTGACAAGTATTAGTCGGTTAGTAATTATTTTTCCTGCTTTTAACCTCTCCTGTAGGGACGTTGCATGCAACGTCCCTACCTACTTTCCACTAAGTAGGGCTGGCTGATTAAATTTTATAGCGCTACGCGCTAGGGAATAGGGAATAGGGAATAGGGAATAGTAGACTAATAAAGGGTTTTAGGATTGATAAATGTCAAGAGCCTTAATGCGTAGCACTATAAAGCATTGACAGGTAAAGGTTTTAGCCATTTTAGGTCTTGAAAAAGTACAAGGTTTTTGCTCCTTAAAGCTCAAAAAGTTAGGATTTTGGGTTGACTCATGGCTGAAAAATCAAGGGATAATTCTTCCTCCTGCCTCCTCTAAATTCCTTGCTCCTCCTGTCTCCTGTCTCCTGTCTCCTGACTCCTACCCCTTTTTCAGCAAACCCTAAGTATACCATTACTTTTGGAAATTGCTATAAATGCTGACAATTATAGAGATAAAAAAAGAGAAAAATGTATTCCTATCAAGTAGGTGGTAGTCTGGCAAATAATCACCCTACCTATATCAAAAGAAAAGCCGATATTCAACTTTATCGAGCGCTGAAAAAAGGAGAATTTTGTTATGTTTTAAACAGTAGACAAATGGGAAAATCTTCTCTGCTAGTCAGAACTATAAATCAACTTAAACAAGAGGAATTTTGCTGTAGTAGTATTGATATGACTCTGATTGGTGGTCAAAATATTACTCCGATTCAATGGTATAAAGGAATAGTGGCTGAATTGTGGCGGAGCTACAAATTATCCAAAACAATCAAGTTAAAATCTTGGTGGCATGACCTTGGTGATATTTCTGGTTTACAGGGTCTAAATTATTGTATAGAATTACTTCTCAAAGAAAAATTTCCCCAACAAAATATTGTCATATTTATCGATGAAATTGATAGTATTCTTAGTCTAGATTTTGCCGTAGATGATTTTTTTGCTCTGATTCGTTATTATTATAATCAACGTGCAATAGACCCAGAATATAACCGTCTCACATTTGCAATTTTTGGAGTAGCTACACCCTCAGATTTAATTGCAGATAAAAAACGCACACCATTTAATATTGGCAAATCCATAGAAATATCAGGTTTTAAACTGGCAGAAATACAGCCTTTCTTGGAAGGAATTAAAACTTATACAGATAACCCAGAAGCGGTATTAAGAGAAATATTATCCTGGACAAATGGGCAACCATTCCTCACCCAAAAAATTTGCTATTTAATCCAAATAACAGCATTATCAAATCCAAACAAACAAATTATAATTACCCCTGGCATGGAAAAATATTGGGTAGAATCATTGGTGAAATCCCAAATTATTGATAACTGGGAATATCAAGACGAACCAGAACATTTGAGAACAATTAGAGACCGGATTCTTCGGAACGAACAACGGGCAGGTAGATTACTAGGAATTTATCAACAAATCTTAGAAAATCTTCAAGTTTCCACAGATGATACTAGAGAAGAAATCGAACTAATTTTATCAGGGATAGTCATCAAAAACCATGATTTTCTAATAGTAAAAAACCGAATTTATCAAGAAGTATTTAATCTTGAGTGGGTAAAAAAACAATTAAATAAACTACGTCCTTATGGAGAAAATTTCCATCTGTGGATTAGTTCTAAACAAACGGATAATTCTTGGTTATTGCGGGGAAAAGCGTTAAAAGAAGCTCAAAAATGGAGCAAAGGTAAAAGTTTAAGTGATTTAGATTATCAATTTTTGAATATCAGTGAAGAAATAGATAGATTAGAAGTACAACAGACATTAGAAGCAGCACGACTCAAAGAAGTAGAAGCTAAATTAGTAGTTGAACAGAAAAATGCTAAATTGCAACAATTAATATTAGGCGTTGTCAGTTGTGCTTTGGTTGTTGCTACAAGCACAGGAATAGTTGCCTTATGGCAATATCGACAGGCGAGAATTAGTGAAATTAGGGCATTAGCAGCCTCTTCTCACGGTTTGTTAGCTTCCCATCAACAGTTAGATGCGATGATAGCAGCTATTAAAGCTAAACGCCGAATGGAGTCTTTGGGGGCAGTGGATGACAAAACTACAGAGCAAGTAGAAACAGCTTTAACTAGAGCAGTTTATGGAATTAATGAATTTAATCGCCTCATCGGTCATCAAGCCACTGTTTTGAGTGTTGATATCAGTTCAGATGGCAAATTAATTGCTACTGCTAGTGGAGACAAAACTGTGAAAATTTGGCACTCTAACAGCAGACTACTCAAAACCATCCAACATTCAGCAACAGTATATCGCGTTGCTTTTAGCTCAGATAATAAGTTCCTGGTTTCAGGAAGTTTAGATGGCACAGTTAAGTTGTGGAGTATTGATGGCAAACTGTTGCGGAATATTCAGGCACATAATTCCCCCGTCTGGGGAGTTGCTTTTAGCCCCAATAGTGAAATGATTGCTTCAGGTAGTGGCGATCGGACTGTTAAACTTTGGAGAGTAGATGGTACTTTGTTGACAACTTTAACAGTAGATAAACAAGTGGTTACGAGTGTAGCGTTTGATGCTCAAGGTGAAATTGTTGCTTCAGCAGGAGTTGATGGTTTAGTGAAACTCTGGAGTATTAATGGCAAGTTGCTGAAAATTCTCAAAGGACATCAAGCACCAGTTTGGAATGTGGCATTTTGTGAGAAAACAAATTTGCTAGTGTCAGTGAGTTCAGACAAAACGGCTAAACTGTGGCAGGTAGATGGAACTCTAGTGAGAACTTTCCAGGGAGACGATGTAATCATTGGAGTTGATTGTAATAAGAATGGTGAATACATTGCCACCAGTGGTAATGATAATGCCATTAAAATTTGGCACTCAGATGGAACTTTGCTCAGAACTTTAAGAGAACACAATGCAGTAGTTCGGGGTGTAGCTTTGAGCAGTGATGGTCTGATAGCAGTTTCAGCTAGTGATGATGGTACTGTTAAGTTATGGCGAAAAAACAAAAATTTGTTGAAACCTCTTTACGGACATAAGGATACAGTATGGGATGTAGCAACAAGTTCAAATGGAAAATTAATTGCTTCTGTGGGCGGTCGAAAACTCCTGCTGTGGCAACAAGATGGTAAATTTTTGCAAAAAATTAACGATTCAGACCAAGTAATTTCCTCTGTAGCTTTTGCTCCAGATTCACAGAGCATTGCTATGGTTAGTAATAATAAAGTTGAGCTTTGGGATATAGGGGATATTAAGACTGCCCAAGCACAACCTATGCGAGTATTGGCTGGACATCAAGCTATAATTTCCGCGATCGCCATTAGTCCTAATGGCCAAACCATTGCCTCCGCAGGAGATGACAAAACAATTAAGGTGTGGAATATTGAGGGTCAACTGCTCCATAGTTTTGTTGCTCATAATGAGAAAATTTGGAAATTAGCATTTACCCCAGATAGTCAAACTATTGTCTCCGCAAGTCAAGATGAAACAGTGAAATTATGGAAAACAGACAGCACACTTTTAACTAGCCTCCATCAAGGGGGTGGAATTTGGGGAGTTGCAATCAACCCTCAAGGAAATCTGATTGCCTCTGCCAGTCGGGATGATACTTTGAAACTCTGGAAATTAGATGGTACTCTGGTGAAAACAATTAACGGTCAGAGCAGGGGATTAACAAGAGTCGCATTTAGTCCTGATGGTCAAACTATTGCTACAGGAGGTGTTGATAATACGGTGAAGTTGTGGAATCTAGACGGGGAGTTACTGCAAAATTTACCTGGCCATGAGGGATCAGTTGTGAGTGTTGCTTTTACTGCTGATGGCAAATTTTTGGTATCTGGTAGCGATGACCGTGCAGTAATTTTATGGGATTTAGAGGAAATTCGTACCCTGAAAAAACTTGAGTATGCTTGTAATTGGGTGAGGGATTATTTGCGGATTAATATTGAGGTAAGTGAGGAGGATAGAAAGCTGTGTGGATAATTAATAATGGATAATAGATAATTGATAGGGTTTGCTGATTAATTCTGAAAAACTTACACAGTAATCATTTACAGTGATTTTCAGGTCAATGAACCACATAAAAAAATGATAACCTTGTAGGGACGTTGCATGCAACGTCCCTACTGTGGTCTATCCTGTTCCCTGTTCCCTGTTTCCTGTTCCCTACCTTTGCTATACAATACCGATGCTACCGGACATGATATAAAAGACTTTTTCAGCAAGCCCTAATTATACGAATAGGAACACAATAAATATTATTGTGTTCCTATTTCTAGGATGATACTCGATCTAGTGGTTATCAGATGAGAGAATGATTAGATATTAGTTAACTGAGTTATGATTTGTTCTTCGCTAATAACAATATTTTCTAGGGTAGCCAAAAGTTGATTATCCAAGAATATTTGAGTATTGTTGTCAACGTTTTGAATAGTTAACTGTTGTGGGTCTAAAACTAACCCATCATCTAAAACTACCAAATCTTCATTAATATTGAAGTCGGCAATGAGGTCTGCTCCTTGATCTAGGTTTAGGACGAAGCGATCGCTACCACTACCACCAATTAATGTATCGTTACCTTCCCCACCATCTAGCATATCGTCACCATCATCACCAAAGAGAAGATCATCATCAGCATTACCAAATATGGTGTCATTTCCTTCATCTCCGCAAATGGTGTCATTACCATCATCTCCAAAGAGAACATCGTCTCCAGCTCGACCATATAGGTTGTCATCACCTTTACCACCTCGTGCCGTATCATTACCAGTACCACTAATAATAGTATCTGCAGCATGGTTACCACTGAGGAAGTCATCTCCTGCACCACCATCAATTAAATCTTGACCTGATAGATCAAGCTCAATTAGATTCGCGTCACCACCAAAAATTGTGTCATTTCCTTCCTGTCCTAATATAGTATCGTTACCTTCTTCTCCAAACATTGAATCATTATCCTTACCTCCATACATGAAGTCATCATCGTCACCTCCATACAGAGTATCGTTACCACGACTAGCTGCTAGGACATCATTACCCAAACCTCCATAAACGGTATCTGCTCCAATAGCTGCTTCTGAAGAATTCGATACGGGATCGGCAATAATAAAATCATCGCCGTCTTCGCCCATAAGCATATCGTCACCTTCTCCTCCGAACATAGTATCGCTTTCTTTTCCACCACGAATGGTATCAGAACCTAGATCGCCTTTCAGTAAGTCATTACCACGGTTGCCATTAATTGAGTCGTTACCACTACCGCCGACAATGGTATCACTACCAAATACGTCTTTATCGGTACCACCTGTAGTACCACCCCAAAGAATATCATCACCATCTTCACCTAAGATAATATCATTGCCTATATCACCCCAGATTGTATCTTCTCCTTTACCTCCACGAATACTATCATCTTCCTTACCTCCAAAGATGATATCATTGTCTTCTTTGCCATTCACAAAGTCTTGACCACGGTCGGCAAAAATTGAGTCATCACCTTCACCGCCAAACAAGATATCAGGACCATCAATACCTTCTATAGTATCGTTACCACCTAAAGCATCAACAGCTTCATTGAATCCATTACTGGAGATAAAGTCATTACCTTCAGTACCAAATTGTACCTGTTCAGACTCACCTGAATTGAGAACAATAGATGGCATAGCAGGTAAATTTACAAGTTCTATAGTTGGAGCAGGGGGACATGAAAGGTCAATATCTACGGGTGGTTGTGTTGGGTCTGGAGTCGGAGTCGGAGTTGGAACATTGTTGACTGTGACTGTTATCTTGGCTTGATTTGAGAATCCTCCATCGTTGTCTTGCACTATATAGCGGATAGATGTGTTGCCGACAAAATCTGCTTCTGGAGTAAAGGTTACGTTGCCACTATCGTCTACTTGGTAGGTTCCTTCTCCTGCTATTGTTCGTGTTGTTTCCTTTTCTTTTGAATTTGGGTTTAGATCTACTGTTGTCAGGTCTAGTTCCCCATCGCTATCGCTGTCGTTATTGGTGATATTGAAGGTTACTGGGGTTCCTTGATTGGTTTCAGCACTGTCATCTAATGCTTCTGGCCTTATATTTTCGGGAATTGGAACGTTATTAACTATGACTGTAATATTGGCTTCATTGGAAGTTGCCCCTTCGTTGTCTTCTACTGTGTAGCTTATTGGTGTTGTTGTACCTACAAAACCATCTTCTGGAGTGAAGGTAATGTTTCCTTCCTCATCTACTGTGTAAGTTCCTTCTCCTTCTACTGTGCGTGTTGTTTGTCGTCCGTCTGTATCTGGGTCTAGGTCTACTGTGCTGGGGTCTATTGTCCCGTCACTATCACTGTCGTTGTTGGTGATGTTGAATGTTAATGGAGTTCCTTCGTCTGTTTCTACACTATCATTTACTGCTACTGGGGGTTCGTTGACGTTGTTGACTGTGACTGTAATATTGGCTTCATTGGAAGTTGCCCCTTCGTTATCTGCTACTGTGTAGCTTATTGGTGTTGTTGTACCTACAAAACCATCTTCTGGAGTGAAGGTAATGTTTCCTTCCTCATCTACTGTGTAAGTTCCTTCTCCTTCTACTGTGCGTGTTGTTTGTCGTCCGTCTGTATCTGGGTCTAGGTCTACTGTGCTGGGGTCTATTGTCCCGTCACTATCACTGTCGTTGTTGGTGATGTTGAATGTTAATGGAGTTCCTTCGTCTGTTTCTACACTATCATTTACTGCTACTGGGGGTTCGTTGACGTTGTTGACTGTGACTGTAATATTGGCTTCATTGGAAACTGTGCCTTCGTTGTCTTCTACTGTGTAGCTTATTGGTGTTGTTGTACCTACAAAACCTGCTTCTGGGGTGAAGGTGATATTTCCTTCATTATCTACTGTGTAAGTTCCTTCTCCGTCTACTGTTCGTGTTGTTTCTCTTTCTGGTGTACTTGGGTCTAGGTCTACTGTGCTGGGGTCTATTGTCCCGTCACTATCACTGTCGTTGTTGGTGATGTTGAATGTTAATGGAGTTCCTTCGTCTGTTTCTACACTGTCATTTACTGCTACTGGGGGTTCGTTGACGTTGTTGACTGTGACTGTGATATTGGCTTCATTGGAAACTATGCCTTCGTTGTCTTCTACTGTGTAGCTTATTG
>NZ_JBNHEQ010000126.1:20876-45539 GCF_050016015.1 Dapis hubbardiae BLCC-M172 | reverse complement strand
TCAATTATCAATTATCAATTATCAATTATCAATTATCAATTATCAATTATTGAACTGATAGCTAGTTAAGGCTTAAGTAAATCTGCACCTCCTGGTTGGAGAATCACTGGTGCTCTAGGAGCTGAACCCCCAGAATTACCTCTCTGCTCTACTTCTGGTATAGATGGAGGGTTGGGGTTGCCTCCAAAAATATCTACCAACCTATTAACTAAAGCATTTCTTTGAGAACGAGTTAATTGTTGAATTGCCAGGCGATCGCCCTCCATCGGATTTTCCGTCAAAGAATCATTACCAGGATAAACAGATGACTGTAGATAGTCGTTAGCTCCCAAATAATCTGCTAATGTTAATTTCCAATCAAACCGATAATTAGGTGCACGACCTTTGACATAAAAATGATACCTAATTAAACGTGATACCAAGGTCTCCTCAGTATTTACTTCCCCCGTTTCCTTAGATATATAATCATTTTCCAATGGCAAATCTGGTATTTTTTCATATACAAATGGCCATACTTCAGTTGGTCGCACCCGCCGTTGGACAATTTTGATTGGGTACTCAGAATTTTCTCGGTTTGTAACTTTGAGCAACTGATGTTCTAGTAAATAAGTGGAATGGACTGCTGTACTAGCTAAAGAAGTCCAAAAAAATTCAAGACCAGTCCCAACAATCACTGTTACCAGAGAAATTGTGAAATATTTGAGCCATCGTTTCTTGCTCATGGCTATTTTAACCAACTACCAAAAAGTTTAAACTTTAAAGATGATAGCCAGGAGGTTTCAACCCCTGGATCATTTTAGTTATCAGTAACTCCTACTTAAGTAGGAGACTTGAGACCTAATTTTCTGGTCAATAAACTATATTGACCTATCCATACTACTGCTGACGTCACTAATTATTTCTGGCTGCATCAACTCATCGGACATTTCAAACACAGCCCGGATGACTGGTTTGATTTGATGCTCATCAAAATTATCAAAATCTTCATAACGACGACGCTTGGCACGATTAGCTACTTGGACTACAGCCCGATAACGATTAGAAGAAGCTTTTATCAACTCCTCAGACCGACGACTTAGTTCTGCCGAATCAACACTAGATTGCCTTTGTATGTGCATAAATTTTGTTGGTCTTTGATAATTCTATATCTAGCTTAACAATGTTAATTGAATATTTCCCACTATGGTCTAGTCAATACTAATATTTTGAGTTAGGATGTAACAAAATTTTAATAGATTTTAATAGAGTTTATTAATTTCATTGATTTTTATTACTTATGTTAATCGCTGCTACTCCAACTTCAAGGGACTTTTCTCAGACCCATCATCATCCCCTAAAAATAGTTGCTTTAGGGGATAGTTTAGTTTATGGTTTTGGCGATCATGAAGGTGGTGGATGGGTAGAAAGACTGCGACGACATTGGATGTTACCAGATAATTCTGGCCATGTATTATATAATCTGGGAGTCCGTGGAAACCGTGTTTTACAAGTAGAACAACGTCTAGAGCATGAGTTTCACCATCGTGGAGAATTAAGAAATCGTCAACCAGATATTATTGTTCTTTCTGTAGGGGTAAATGATTCTGCTAGAGTCCAAAGAAGAGATGGACGTTATTATACAGATTTTTACAAATTTCAAACAATTTTAGATAAGTTATTAGATACATCAAAACAACTTTGTCCTGTAGTATTTGTAGGAATGGTTCCTGTTGATGAAGCTAAAATGCCTTTCCAAGATTGTTTATATTATAGTCACGATGACCAGTACATATATAAAGAGGCGACTCGGTTAGCTTGTTTAAAGCGACAAATACCTTATTTAGATGTGTTTGAACAATGGTTAAGTCGGGGCGAAAATTGGTGGCGATCGCGTCTTTGTGCGGACGGAATTCATCCTAATATCAGAGGTTATCAAGCTCTTTTACAAGATGTACTGAACTGGGAATCTCTTAATTTGTTAATTAGCTAATTCATTAATGGATAATGGATAATGAATAATGGATAATTACCTCTGGTTAAAACCGTAACGGAACTGAATATAAGGAAACTAAAGAACACTTTTTTCTCTTGAAATAGAAGGCTTTAAACCGGATTGATTAATTATCAATTATCCATTGGTAAAGATTTTAGAGCTGTTTTATAGAGAAAATTTCAACAGTAATTAAATAGAAAAAAGCGATAGGGAAAATTTAAGAGAGGGAATTTTCAGCAATTAACAATGTTCATGTGACGAGGTGCCGTTTGCGCAGCATTCGGTAGGAATACAATTCATAATTAATAATTACCCCTTCTTATAAACAAGGGGATAAATCAAAAATTTATCCCCTATCCAAGGGGAGGCTTTAAGGCGTGAATTGTTGAATGAATAATTAATTGACTATTATACCATTTCTCAAAAAGAATGGTACATCTAATTAGATAGGGAAGTGTGGGGAGTGTGGGAGGTGTGGGGAGAGGTTAAAAGTAGGAAAAATCTATACTAACCAATTAATAATTGTCAAAAAAAGATTTTGAATCTTGGTAAATATTTAACTGTTGAAGTATAGCCGAAGTATAGCATTAATGCATGGTAATTGGTATTAGAGGTTGAATGTATCAGGAAATATAAAAAAAGAAGATAGGAAATAGGTATGGAGGGAATAGGTATGGAGGGAATATGTATGGAGGTATGGAGGCAAAAAAACAATTATTTGTTATCAAGAAATTCACAACTAACTGATTGAGTATGAATAGTCACCTACTCCCTCTGTAGAGTTATTTCAATCCCTTGCCTTATTCAAGCTAGTTGATTGAGTTGTGAAACTTTTTTCTTAATACTTATTTTACAAACAGTCTCTCAACTCTTAATTATTAATTATTAACTATTAATTATTAATTATTCGGTAATAGCTGCAACTCCCTTTCTTAATTTATGAAATCTCCCTATTGTAATCTACCCATCATGAAAACTGCTGTAAATCATAATTTCCCTACCCCCAGCTTTCTTATTTTCCTGTTCCCCTACTCCCCTACTATACAATAACTGTTCAAACAGATGTGATATTAACAGGGTATTTTGAGTAATCTAATTGTTGCCAAATCCACTTTATATCATGTCCGGTTGAACAGTTATAAATAACGAGGGAGGAGTCAGGAGTCGTAGGGGCGTTTCATGTCGCGCAGCGAAACGGCCGTTAGCTTCGCATAACTATCGTTAACGCCCGTACAGGAGTCAGGAGGGAAGAAACAAGAAAGAAGAAGGAGAAGGAGAAGGAAAAGGAAGAGGAAGAAGAGGAGAAGAAGGAGAAAGTTTTTTTATAACTAATTATCCGGACATGATATTAATCTAAACTAAAATAAATTCAGGTTTTAAGCCTAAATTATCAGTAAGCTGTTTAATTTCTTGTTCGTATATAGGATTCATAATAATGATAATTTCTGGTTGATAATCTTGCAAAAATTCTGGAGAAACAATCTTTTGACCAGCTCCAGGAATATACATTCCTTGTTTGCGAGGATTGAGATCGACAACATACTCAATATCATTATACTCTTTCAATAAATTTAAAAAAGTTACACCTTTAGACCCAGCACCCCAAACTACAATTTTTTTATTTTTGTTAGTAAATTCATCAAATTTTTGCTGCCATTTGTTAATTAATTCATTAAAAAGCTGATTGAATTTAACAACTTCATCACAAATATTTTCCACATCATAAATTATTTGACTTTTTTTCGTTGCTGTTGTTGTAGCAGGAACAGCTTCCAAACATAAAAATTGACTCTCAAAAGTTTCATAAACCTCAGTAACTAGAAAATTATTATTCAGAAAAGCTTGAATCAGAGAATTATGAATAAAATAACCACAGTGTTCATATATAATATCCCAAACAGCAAGATTTTTTAAGATATAGCTGGAATTAGGAACCTCAAAAAAAACTTTTGTATCGTAGCGATCGCTAATTGCTTTTCTCAGAGAATTAAGTAAATCATTCGGATTAGGAATATGTTCTAAAGTGTGACGACAACAAATAAAATCAGCACCATATTCTTGATATTTTTCTGAGTAAAAGTCCTGAATAAATGTAATTTTATTACTCATGTTATTATGTTCTGTACGCGGAACATAAGTCGGGTCGAAACCAATACCTTGATTATCTCCTAGTTGACATAAAGAGACTAAAAAATCACCTTTCCCACAACCAATTTCAATAATATTTTTGCCTTTTAGATTGTGATTTTCAACTAATTTTTGTGCTAAAGAATCTGCATACTTTTGGAATCGGGATGAATAGTGTAAGGAGTTTTCATAATCCTGAGAATAAGATAGTTTTGTTTCGTCAAATGCTTGATTTTCTATAAAACCGCAGCTAGGACAAAAACTAAGTTTAATATCTCCTTTCGGGCAATCAATTGCTGGTTGTTTTTCTGACCAGAGTAAATTACAGTACACTGGCATATTGAGCATTGAAAAGAAATATTCTACCTCTGAAGAACCACAAATAGGACAGTTTTTGTGAATTGAATTTAACATTATTTTTGTTCCTTAGAATAGTTTTGAATACCAATTAACTTTAAAGATTTCACAAATAGTTTGCAACTTTAAATGTGAAATTATTTCCTGAAATTACTGAGCTGCTCAAAGTTTTGAGCTGATAAAATCTTAATGCATGACTTTTGTACGGGCGAATGACCATTAGCTACGCACAACTTTCCTATCGGAATGCGGAGCATTCATGTCGGCTCAAGCGCCGAAACGTTTTATATGTCGCGTAGCGTTAACGGAGTTGTGCGATAGCAAAACGCCCCTACGACTTTTGAATTCCGTGAAACGGTATCATTTTTTCCAGAATCAAATAAATCAGAATTGCGACGGGAGATAGTAATATTATATAATAAATCAAATCATATAACCTTGTATTATTGTTGTTAACATGAATTAGGGAAGAAAAAGGAGGAGATAAATTCCAAAATAGTGTTGTTTGAGGAGAAAAATTGATTATATGTTTATTGGCAAGTTCATCTATATATACTGATAAATTACTGATGGAGTATGTGATTATTAAGTTATGGTATTTGGTATCGCGGAAAAAATTAGCGACACTAAATTCTGGTCTAGTTCCATTTTTTTCAGTAATTAAATTTCTAACTCTAATACTTAGATTATTATTCCACTGTCCTAAAGTTAAGTTGCGATTATAAGGGTCTTTAGAAATAGAAATAATCCTTGCGGGTCCAGTTTGATTAAGGCTTAAAGTTGCATATTTAATAAATAATGTAAACTTAGAACTATCGCGTATTTTCTGATTGAGCAGAGTAACTGGTTTTTCTGTATGTAACCAATTTAATTCTCCCAATTCAACAGAATCTTGATTTGGATAATTTAATTGTTGTTTTTTCCCTACTAAATTCGGAGAATTTCCTTTTTGATCGGCAAAATAATTTTTATTTGTGGGAGTAAATTCATAAGCAGTGATTAAACTATTTTCAATGCCATCACATTTTCCATCTTTTAATATTTGATTTATTTCTAGTTCTGATATTTTTCGATTAGCAATACATAGCTGAGAAATATTACCATTCCAAGGTCGGTCTTCTGTAACTTCATTTCCTAATACTAGAGGATAATCTAAATCCCAATTACTTAAATTCCATGTTTTAATTGCTTCTAAAAATTTGGCATTAAAAGCTGAAGCAAGAACTAGATAAATAATTATCAAGCAACTTAAAAGTGGAATCGAAAGTAATTTTTCACTGACAGTGGCAACCTGCAAAAATATCTTAGTAAGATATTTTCTGAAAATGTAAAATACTAAAAATCCTGTTACTCCTCCCAATGTGTTCATTAATAAATCTACATAGGTAGGATTACGAGTTGGTATAAATAACTGCAATATTTCAATAACAAAAGATAAGCTAAAGCTAGCAGCAAGTACTAATTTTGCGACCGTGACTATCTTGATATTTAATACTTGAGTCAAGAAAGCAGTACATCCAAAACCAAAAGGAATAAACAACAGAATATTTAAAATCAAATCTTTGAGATTATCAGGTCTTTCAGTACGTTTAAACAAAAAATCATAACTAAATTGACTTAAGGTTTCTTGGATAAAAAAATCGTATGGAAATAGAGTTGCAAGAATAATTACAAGCAAACTAAAAGTAGTCAATGATATAAGATAAAATCTTAAAAATTTAGTTTTACTCATAATTACTTACCTCATTTTCCTAGTATTTTTCCAACATTAAGATTTCCTAGTCTAGTAATACCAAATTTAAAAAAGATGTTTTTTTTAATACTGTAGTTGAACCCAACAAAGGTTCATATCATGTCTACTCAAATATTTAACACTTTGGTGGAAGAAAGGCAGAGGGCAGAAGACAGTCACACAACTCAAATATTTCATTATTGTAGTGAACCGACACATCTAAAATAGTGAACTATATCATTGGGGGCGGGTTTATCTAATTTCAGGTGAAAACTGATTAATTTAACACGGAACCCGCCCCTACTACTCCAAAATTTAAGGCGTGTCGGTCCAGTAGGGTGTGTTAGACGGCAAAAATTGAGACTGTGACAGGCATTTAATAATCCGTCGTAACGCACCATTTTATACCCATTTCTGAAAATTAAAGAAACCCGGTTGCTAGGAAAAATTAATGCTTTGAGCAATAGACATCTACTAAAAAACTGGGTTTCTATATTCCTGTGCGTAAGTCCTGATGATATTACTTCAATTGAGACAATATCTAATGTTAATCACAACTTACTTTACTTATTTAAAGTAATCTAATCTTAGCACTTACTCCCATATCGTTAAGCATTTTTTGAATCTCATTTTGATAAATTTCATTCATTATAATTACCTCATCAGGTTGATATTCTTTTAAAAATTCTGGAGACTTAATCTCTTTCCCAACACCAGGAATAAATTTACCATGGCGATGAGGATTAATATCAACAACATAATCAATTTTATCAATGGTATCCAGAGTAGTTAAAAAGGCAACACATTTAGAACCAGAACCCCATACTACTACTTTTTGATTTTCCCTATTTGCCTCTTCTAAATAATTTTTCCAAAAGTCTAATTTCTGATAAATTTTATCGCTGAAATGCTGAACATATTGCACAACATCTGTAACACTTTCTTCTAAAGGATGAACAATATCAGAAGTAGTATTGACTGGTTTAGCTTCAATTAAAAGATACTGCTCCCCATAAGCACGATATAGATCCGTAACTTCAAACCCACACTGTCTAAATAACCGTCCCAGAGAACCTGGTGTAAAATAGGAACAATGCTCGTAATAAATATCCTCAAAAGCAATATCTTCAAGAACTCGCACAGTATCCGGAATCTCAAAAACAACAGATACATTCAGGCGATCGCCAATAGAGTTCCGAACAGTCTGGATAAATTCCTTAGTAGGTTGGATATGTTCCAGTGTATGACGGCAACAAATAAAATCTCCCACATATTCAGAGTATTTTTCCGAGTAGTAGTCTTGAATAAACTTAACTCGATCGCCAGCGCTACTCTCAACTCGTCCTGGAACAACAGAAGGATCGATACCAACTCCTCGGTTATTCCCTAACTCGCAAAGCAGTAAGAGAAAATCACCTTTACTACAACCAATTTCCACAATATCTTTATTGTGAAGATCGTATTTCTCAATTAGTTTACTAGCGAGTTCCTTTGCAAACTTATTAAAAGTAGGTGAAAAACTTTGTTGATCCTCATAATTCGGAGCATAAGCAGACCATTTAGAATCAAATTCCAGGTTCGTAATAAACCCACAGTTATCGCAAAACCCTAACTTGACATCTCCACGGGAAAACTCTAGTGCTTTTTCCTTAGTTGACGACATTAAACAACTATGAACTGGAACACTTTCTACCTCGTAAAAAAGTGATAATTGATTGTGTCCACAGTTTGGGCAAGTATGATTAGCTAATCTAGTTATTTGCTGTGGGTTTGAATTTTTTGTTAATAACTCTTTGCTCATTTGATTTACCTTGTAATTAATTTTTTTTATTTTAACCTGAGAAACGGAATCGTTTTATGAATTTTATTTATAGCGAAAATACTAGATTTTGTCTAATTTCGCTTATAGATAAATATATTGATATTTCTCTATAGCTATACTAACTCAAAAATCCTGATTAATTTCTATACTTAGAAAGTATCTGTAAAATAAATCTAAACGAACACCTGAAATATCTAGTATTCGGTGGGTTACGGCAGCCAGGAAAAGATTATTTTATTTTGTGAGATTATTCGGTGTCTGACCCACCCTACATCGAGCCTTAATCTTTTATTTATAGATACCCTCTTAGCTATGTTTTGGTATGGCAATAACATGACCTACATTCCAGCCAATATCAGGATAGGCATCTTCTAGTGTTTTCAATGTATATCCCAAATCACTAACAAAAGAATCAATTTTGTTCATTTTCTCCTGAAAAATTCGTTTGTTTCTATCATCTATTTCATACAGAAGAATTGGCTTATGATTATTAATTGTTTTCATCATTCCCTGAAGTACATTAATTTCTCCTCCTTCCACATCAATTTTGACCATATTAGGAGGATTTATAGTTTGGTTTTCAACTAAATCATCAATACAAATTACATCAACAGAGATAGACTTCTGTTTATTCGGAGTAGATTCTACACCGGCAAAAAAATTTGCCAGAACATTCCCACCACAATAATCGCTCAATACAAGCTCCCCTTTTTGTGAGCTTTCAGCCACAGCTTTTTCTATGACAGTAACATTATTAAACTTATTTAATTCAATGTTTTTTCGGAGTAATTTAGCATTTTCTGGTGCTGGTTCAAAACCATAAACTTTTCCTGTTTCTCCGACTAACTTAGCTACAATAATTGTAAAAAATCCTACATTTGCACCAATATCATAAAAAATATCTCCAGGTTTTAAATGGTTTGCTAAAGTTTCTTGAACTGGAGGTTCATATATTCCTAATGCACCATCAGGATTTGATTCTCCACAATTGAATTTTAATCCTGCTCCTACTCCATTTTGAATAGTAACATCCCGATTTTTTACCCCTGCACGAGCAATCTTCTTAATCTTAATATTACTATTCGTTTTAACCAACCTTTGAAAAATATCTGAAGGCAGAAGTTGTAATCCATTAATCAATAATTGCTTTAACATTATTTATTATCCTTAACTTTGAATTATAGGAATTCTAAAATTGTTCTCTTTTTGTCCCAATCCAAATTTCATCATAAGTTTAGCCTCAGTTAAATAGCCCAAACGAGCTAGAGTATCTCCTGCTAACTCTTGCCAAAGAGTAACATCTTGTTGAGAAAGTCTAGTCTGCCATTCTCCGATAGAACCTTTGCGAGCAAGCTTACCTTCTCCTTTGTTTTTAACTTTATTAATATCATTTACATCAGTAATGCTATCGACTAATGCTTGATCGTACTCTAAACCAATAAAATCAAAGATTTTGCTCAGTTCTTCTTGGGGATAACTGCGAAGTTTTTCATAACAAACTGAGTAGATGCGATCGCTAATTTCTGGATCTGCTTTAGCTTTTTCTCCTGCCTCAATGGCTTTTTTCCATGTTTTAATCACACTTGTTGTACTTTGTCTAGCCCAACTTTGAGTTTTTGCTAGTGCTTGGTAACAAACACAAACGTCTCGCCCATCTCGAATAATTTCTATGCTTTTCGCTTCTGGAAACTGGCGTAAGATTACATCAATATAGTGTATATGTAGCGGTGTTTTTTCTAGGATAATTTGCTTTTCAGTACCTCCATTATTTGTAAAAAAACAATCGAACATTAATTGGTTCAAAATCATGACTTTTGTTAAGTCATCTTCTGAACCAGAGCGAACTTGTGCGATTAATTGTTCTAGCTCTGCATAACTTACTAGATGATGAAGCCCACCATGACTTACTCGATCATTAAGCCCAAACTTATCTACGCCTTTTTCATTTATCTTATACTGCTGTAAAATACCTTGCCATAGATCTTCTGATTCAATTCCCAACAACAAAGACTTCAAACCATAAGATTTCAAAAGCCACTTTGCTGATTTCAATTTTTTTTTGAACTTTTGCTTTTTCAAATAGGTAAAGTTGTTGTAAGTGTTAGAATAAGCATTACTTTCATTTAGAACTGCTACAATATCAGGATGGCAGTTAATCATTCTTTCCAACCAAGTTGTGCCAGAACGGGGACAACCAACCAGAAATAATTTGCAGTACACCATATTTATCTAGTTTTCCTTCCTACTTTGTTGGACTTGCTATATTTTAGCAATAAAGTTCTTAAATACTGTTCCCGTATCACGACCCCATTCCCAATTAGCAACAATACCAATTTTATTGATTGATAATCCCTTAATCAGAGGATAAACATCAGTTAAAGCACGATATAAAACTGGTTCATCGTTGACAAAAACTGTATAATTATTTCCATCAAAAATAACTCTTAACTGGTGACAAACCCCCCAAGTAACTCGATTCCCAATATTTGTCCAAACTGCATCATATAGGTCTTCAAATCCATTCAGAGAGAAAAAAGAAGAGATAGAAGCAGCGCCAAAACCGTTATTTAACCAATTATTAATAATCATGTAATTACCTCGATCTTGCCAAAAAATTAACCCTCCTCTCCCCTCTTCTCCTTGTCTTCGTTTCGTTCCTGGTGGGATAATATCAACTGTTACATCAGCAAAATTTTGGTTTTCCCAAGAAACAGTATAAGCAGTACGATTTGGATTAGGATGTTTGACAGTTGCCTGAACTTTAGCACTATTATTACCTGTAAGTTCAATAACTCCTTTTCCCATTTCTTTACGCCAGATTTTTTCACCAGTATTTGAAAGTTTATTAGCTAAATCTCCAGCGGAACCAGAAAAATCTTCAGCAAAAATAACTTCTTTTCCTTCTACTTGCCAAGGAGAAGCTAAATTCAAAGAATTAGGAATAGAAATACTACGAGGATGAGCTTCAAAATCACGAAAATATAACTTTTGATTTTCATCTTTGGCGAAAATTCCTACTCCTGTAGCTTGATTTAAACGAACATCCTCAAACCGATTATTAAATACTAATTCCCCATTCAAATACAAACTAAACCTTTCACCATCATCCAAAATTTGTAGAGAGTGATTTTTATTAGGGTGCAAACACCATTTTTCACTAACAGCAATACTATGCCATTTTCCTTGTTCTTGAATTTGAAGTTGACATCCCTCATCTCTTATTTCCCAACTCCAGAAATTGTTTTCATCTTGAAACCGCCAAATTAAATGAGATGCAGTAATTTCATCCGATGTATTTATTAAAGTATGAACTAATCCAGTAGGGCGATCTAAATTCAAAACAGCAAAACTATTTTTTTCAAGAGATACTGCTCCTTTTGCTGTTAACTTAAAATTACCTTGAATGCTTTGCCAAAAACCACCAACTTCTGCTGACGAATTTTTTATTAGTCTATCCCCAATCAGACTATCTGCTCCCATAGCAGTACCATACCAAGTTGCCAATTCAGACAGTTGCTCAATTTGCGTTCCATAAACTCTGGTATCAACTGTAAAACCAATTTCTCCTAATACACTCTGATAAATTCCTCCATAGACGATTTTATCATCATTACAAGGGTCAATTGCTATAGGACGCATATTAGGATAATCACCTAGTCCATAACTATGAGGAAGAGAAGCAGCATAATAAGCAGCTCCCTTTTCCCTCAAAATCACAATATAATAAATCGGGATATTCTGAAGACCCTTAAAAGCTGAAAGAATATTAGTTCCAATCCGAGTTTTAAGCTCTCCATTTTCTTGAGTCGTAGCATGAATAATAAATCCATTACCTTCTGTTAGAGGGTTACTGGGAACTTCATTAGGAAACCAACCAATGGCTAAATTTTCCCGAAGTTTTGGTAGTTGACAGCGTTGTGGAGTATTATTAAACCAATATATAAATCTTCGCCACATTCTTCTCTTATATGGACTCCTCAACCAACCTATCACTTGTCTCAAAGGATTATTTGCACCACTTCCATAACCCCAATACAAAAGCCTTTTAATAATGCTATCCATAATATTCCCTGCTTCTGAGGTATTATGACCATTTAAAATAAAAGTAGCAAAAGTTAATCCATTAACGCGATTATAGGGACCATAAGCAATACCTGACCGTCCCCATCCAGGTTGATTCAGAGGTTGAATGCGGATAGCCTGATGATCGATACTAATAATACCTTCTGTGTCTATTCCTTTACGAATAATTCCACTGGAGTTTTTTTTCCCAATAACTTTACCTTGAGCTAAATTTTCATCATAGGAGTCAATAAAAGATTGAGTTGTTTGAATCATTTTTTTATTTTAATTTACTATATTGTCGAAATGTTTCGTTTTCTTGGAAGAAGCATTCTAAAAATTCTCCATTGGAAATATCTTGTAAAGTTGCCCATTTTGGATTATTAATCAAACGAGTCATTTGAGATTTATATTGTTCTAAAGCTGCTCTTTTTTTTGTCAGAATATCTCCAATATACAGAGAGCAGTTGCAATTGCCTAAGACTCTCAAGCCAAACCAATAAATTAATGTGTTTTTCAATATTGTTTTCCTATTTTGTTTAGTTTTAATAGGCAAACTTACCCAAGGCCAATGGAACCAAAACCAAACAGGATATTCATAGACAATTGCATCTTTTTGATAAAGTTTTAAGGCTGCTTTAACAATTTTAGTCGTTGTCAAATGGTCTGCTGACCATAATAAAGGTTCTCTAAAATGAGGAATAAAAATTTCTTCTGGTTGATATTTATTAATTATTTTAGTAACTTCTTGAACAGCAGAATCATAGTTCTCGTTTAGTTGTGTTTCGGGAAAATCAAGTAATGTGATATCATCTTGAATTAGCCCCAGTAATTCTGCTACAGTAAAACTTTCTTGTTTTCTAATTTCTTGTAGTTTTTTTCCCGACATTAAATGATTATGAGACTTACTCCCATCCGTCATAAAAACAAGTTTAACATCAGCCCCAACCTGTTTTTTCTTAATTATCAGACCACCACAACCTAATGTTTCATCATCAAAGTGGGGGGAAAAAATTAGGGCAGATTTTTTTAAATCAGTCTCATTATATTCCCTACAGTTATGTTTGAGGATGCGTTTATAAAATTGACTAACTTTATTTTTAATCAACGGTTTAGTCATTATCCTTCTAAGATATCTTTATACTGTTTAACCAATGTTTCAGTAATACTTTTCCAAGAAAAAAGTTGAATAGCTCTTTCATAGCCATTTTCACCCATTTCTTCTCTTAAATTATCATCTTTAATAAGACGTAAAATCGCTGCAGCTAAAGCTAAATAATCACCAGATTCAATTAGCAATCCTGTTTTTTCATTAACGATAATTTCGGGAATTCCTCCCACTAAAGTTCCAATAACTGGGAGTTTACTTGCCATTGCTTCTACATTCGGAATACCAAATGCTTCACTAAATGAAGAACTAATAAAAATATCTGCTTCTTGATAATATTTAGGTATTTTTGTATGAGCAGCAGGACCACAAAAATTTACTTTTTCAGCTATTTCTGGAGTGATTTTATTTTTTAATTGTTCCAAGTAACTGATTGGTTTTCCAGTAACTTTATCTGTCTGATAAAATGAAGCTAACTGAGCAACTTTTTGGTTATCATCACTTAATGAAACAATAAATGATTTGGGTAATTCTTCAAATGGTCCAACAATATTAAGATGAACTTGAGGATATTCTTCAACAACTTTCTTAAATGCTTCTAATAGAATATGTATACCTTTTTCTTGGGAAACTCTACCTACACATAGTAATTTTTTAATCTCATCATCTTTTTGTCTTTTTTGATTGAGTTCATTGGTAAATTTTTCCAGATTTACTCCATTAAAAACTGTCTGACACTTACTCGCAAAATGTGGAAACCGACGACGAACTTTGTCAGTAATATATTCACTGCAACCGATGACTAAATCTACCTTTTGCAGATGGTTTTCAATCATTTCATAATCCAGTTGTGTCAACCATTCACAATGCATATGCAAGAGTATTTTACTCTGAGGATTAAATACTCGAATTATCGGTATAAATTGAGGACAATTTTGTACATGAATTATATCACATTGCTGTTTTCTTAAGTCTAGTGCAACTTGTAATATATATTCTAAATTATAAAAATTAGCAGTATATAATGGTTTTTTCGGGTTGCTAAATCTAGCTAATTTATCAGATAATTTAAGTAATATACTATTAGGAAGTGCCCAGATTAATTTATAGTTAATATTTTCATCATTTTCTATTTTTTGTTTCGACCGAGTTTTTTTCACATAAACAATAACATTATGAGAATGAGCTAAACGGCGGGCAACTTGATAAGTCCAGATTCCTATAGAATTTTGTGAAGGGGGAATAACTACATCTAAAGGTTGACTAACAAAGGCGATTTTCATTTGATTTTTGTTTATCTAAAACATAGCCACTAAAATTGGTAGTAATAAAGAAGTAACGATCGGCATACTCCCCACCAGGGAAAAATCTCATCTCTTTACTATTTTATGACTACCATAAAATTCAAATCAGACAATTTTAGGTTCAGGAATTGGAATAATAAATTTACCTCCCTTTTGTTGATATTCCTGTTGTTGTTTGATTATTTCTTCGGCAAAATTCCAAGCTAAAATTAAAACGTAATCTGGTTGGTCTTCTAGAATTTTAGTAGGGGAAAAAATGGGTAAATGATTAACTCCCATATAACGACCATGTTTGAATTTGTTTAAATCTGCGATGTAGTCTAAAAGAGTTTTATTAATCCCATAATAACTCAACAATGTAGTCGCTTTAGCTGCTGCACCATAACCTATAACTTTTTTGCCTTGTTTCTTTATATCCCATAAAATATCCATGAGATTATTTTTTATTTTTTCAATGCGATCGCCAAATTCTCGATAATAGTCAAACCGATCTACTCCTCTTTCTTTTTCTTGTTTTAAAAGAGTTTTAACCGATTCTTTAACATCTTCTTTTGGTTCAACAAATAATCGCAATGAACCTCCATGAATTGAGGTTTGTTGCACATCATTGAGATATAAATTATGTTGTCTGAATAACTTATCTAAAGCTGTTACTGAAAAGTAGCATAAATGTTGATGATAAATCGTATCAAATTCACAATTATCTACCAAATCAACTACATAAGGCGCTTCAATAACTGCTACCCCAGTATCTTTTAAAAGAATAGCAATTCCGGCAACAAATCCATTCAAATCTGGAACATGAGCTAAAACATTATTAGCTAATAATACATCAGCTTGTTTTCCTTCTTCCTCTTTTAGTTTCTTGGCTAAATCTTTAGTAAAAAAGGTACAAATGCTATTAATTCCTGCTGCATTTGCAGCTTCAACTTGTGCAGAAGCTGGGTCAATTCCCAACACTGGAACCCCATCTTCTACAAAGTTCTTTAGCATATAACCATCATTACTCGCTGCCTCAATTACTAGACTATTTTTATTCAAATTTCTAGCAGCAATAATAGCTTTAGCACTATCCCGAAAGTGCTTCATTAAAGAAGGAGAAACAGAAGAAAAATAAGGATAATCTTGACAAAAAAGAATTTCTGGCGGAACGCTTACTGTAATTTGAACTAATCCACAATCAGGACAAAAAGCTAAGTCTAAAGGAGCAGTATATTCTGGTTTATCTAATTGGTCTTTCGTCAGTAATCCATCAGCAAGGGGAGTATAACCAAAGGAAATAATTAACTCTAAATTATCAGATCCACAAGCACGACAAGAAGGCATTCCATTAGACATTGCTAGATATTTCTCCTATTTATTTTTATCAGGTATTATATCAAATCTGGATAATTACTATACCCAAGTCATTGGGACTGGAAGGGAGTAGAAAGAAGCAATCTCATGTCCCACGGAGATTGCTTCCTATCGTCGCTGCGGACGACTGTTTAATCGGATTCTATATTAGTTATCATATTTTTGGGAATCAATTATCTTATTTCCTATTAATTTCAAAATAATAAATTGAACTAAAATTACTGATAACTATTAACTGTTTTAAATTTGCCAGCGTAGGTTCGTATCCAATTTTTCTTCTTGGAGTAATTTTTTAATATGAGCAATACGCTGATATTTCGGACCTTCAAATTCTTCCAAAGTTAATCCAACTTTTTTATACGCTTCATACAGTTCTTTCGCCCCTTTACGAGCATCCCATTGGGGTTGAAATTCGGGTAATGTTTCCATTATGTAACTACAATCTACCCGATAACAACGCTTATCTGGACCTGCATCTTTAGCATATTCAATCTGACAATTAGGAACTGTTTCTTTAACAATATCAGCTAATTCCCGAATCCGATAATTATCTTCATTTCGTCCCACATTAAAAGCCTTGTTATGCACTAACTCTCGTGGTGCTTCTAAAGCTGCAATAAAAGCACGAGAAATATCTGCAATATGAACAATAGGTCGCCATGGTGTACCATCACTTTTAATGTACACTCTGCCTGTAGTAAAAGCCCAAGCAACTAAATTATTCAACACTAAATCAAAGCGTAAACGTGGAGAAACACCATAAGCAGTGGCATTCCGCAGAAAAATCGGAGTAAAATCATCATTAGCTAACTCACTTACATCCTGCTCAACTTTTACCTTAGAAATACCATAGGGAGTCACAGGATTAAAAGCTGACTCTTCAGTTAACCAATCATTTCCTCCTGCACCATAGTTACTGCAAGAAGAGGAAAAGATATAGCGACTAATTCCTACTTCTTTACTTAATTTAGCCAAATGAACAGAAGCCAAATGATTAATCTCGTAGGTCAGTTGTGGATTAAGATTCCCCAAAGGATCGTTTGATAATCCTGCTAAATGGAGCATCGCATCAAACCCCACCAAATCAGATGCTTCCACATCACGGATATCTTTGTTTAATTCGGGGATTTCTCGAATACCTTCACCAAAGGTACTATCCTGATATAAGTCACTATCTATTCCCGTAACTTCATGTCCCCGGTCCAGAAGCATAGGCACTAGAACTGTACCAATGTAACCTTTGTGGCCTGTTAGTAACACCTTCATAATTTATGATTCCTCCCAAATTTTCCAGGGTGTATTTTCACTGTTCCAGAGTTTTTCTAAATGTCTTTTATCCCTCAATGTATCCATACATTGCCAAAACCCAGAATAGCGATAGGCCATCAGTTGACCATCTTGAGCCAGGTTTTCTAGAGGAGCTTTTTCCCACTGAGTATCATCACCTTCTATATAGTCATATACTCCAGGTTCTAAAACAAAAAATGCCCCATTAATCCACCCTTCTTTAGTTTGCAGTTTTTCCGAAAATTCCACAATGCGATCGCCGTCCATTTCCAAGTGACCAAAACGTGCTGGTGGACGTACTGCAGTTAAAGTTGCTAATTTGCCATGACTACGATGAAAATCTAGTAAATCTTGAAGATTTAAGTCAGATACTCCATCTCCCCAAGTTAACATGAAGGTCTCATTACCCATATGAGGAATAAGTCTTTTGATCCGGCCACCTGTATTAGTGTAAAGTCCTGTATCTATTAAATCAACATTCCAATCAGGTTTTAAACCCCCCTGCATTTCTACTTTGCCACTTTGCAAATTAACAGACAGATTGCTATTAAGAGAACAATAATCTATCATGTATTTTTTGATAACTTCACCTTTATAACCCAAAGCAATGGCAAACTCTTTAAATCCATAGTGGCCATAGTGCTTCATAATGTGCCAGAGAATGGGTTTTCCGCCTATCTCCACCATTGGTTTTGGTTTATCTACAGTTTCCTCTGAAATACGAGTTCCTAAACCACCAGCCAGAATTCCTATTTTCATCCAAAGCTCCTTATCTATTTATTTCAAGTAATTTTATTATTTAAAGTGATTTTATTCTAGATCTAAAATTTAATTTTATATAGGGGTTCTCATGTTAATGAGATACAGTGTTGTTCCCTATTCCCTGTTCTCTGTTCTCTGTTCTCTGTTTTTTGTACCCTAAAATCAAAAATTTTATATAGGAAAGAGAAAGTGGGTTAGGACAACAGTAAGAGGACTAAGATGTTTTTCCTTGCGTTTATGTCGTGGTCATAGTGACTACCACAGTTGGTACATTCCCATTCTCTAATTGCAAGGTATAATTTACCGCCACGTTTGCGCAGCATTCCTCAGGAAAGGAAAAACCACAGCAGGAAGAAGTTCGACTTGTCAGTTTCCAACGACCATTACTTAAAAATCCCAACTGTTATAAGTTCTTAAATGTAACGGTATTTTCTCTCCAACCCACATTGAGAACTAGAGTAAAATTTATCTGTTCTAACTAATGTACTACCATACAACTCACATTTATACTTAAGCTGAGGTTTGAAAGCATAGCTCCTCCACAGGAAACACTCAGAAAAATCATAAATTAGCAAGTGGTATTACTAATTTATGGTTTTTGAGCATTCTACTGGGGAAATGGCAAAAAATAAATTATCCAATTTTTAACTAGAGCTGCTTGTTTTGCTGTCTCTATTGCCTACTACCTAAAGTGAGGGTAATTGTATATTTTTTGATTTGGAAGTCCGTTACCTAAGTATAGCAGTTCCCAATAAGCCTCCCTCATTCAACAATCAAATTGCCAAACTACACATCTTCTGCTGATAGTTGCGATGACACTTCTGGTTGAGTAGAGGGTTGTAATATATTTTTTGCATAAACAATATGTATGATTTGGATCGTTGCAATCAATATATCTCTAATTAATTTAGCTCCATTCCAGTAACTAAACATCCATTTTATAAGTTGTATAAAACATAGAAATTGTTCAACTCCAACCAAGGGAGATTTTTTTATCCCCCAAATATATTCTTGTAAAATTCGCCAATTAGGTAAAAGAATTTTTCCTTGATTTTTGGGGTCAAACCACTCTGAATATTTATGCATCCGGAGGATTTTCTCAATTTTATTGTGGGGATTAAACAATAATTCCATTGATTGTTTTTGATGTCTTCTAGCTTGCAAAAGATATTCAGGGATTTCAAAGAATTGACCATAAAGAGTTAATATTGCTACCAGAGACCTATCGGAACCTGCATAGCTAGCTATTAAGGGAGTTTTTTCAAGAATATTGGTACGTATTAATCCAAAAATTTGATAATTCCGATGGTGAAGACGGGTAATATCATAAAAGCGTTCGTGAGCCTTGAGAGAATTAGTTTTAAATTCAAGTTGATAATAACTTATCGTTTTACCTTGTTGATCGATAATATTGGTTCGGGGATAGCAAAGAACAACTTCAGGTTTATTTTCTAATATTTCAACGCATCTCTCCAAAAAAGTAGGGTCACAAATATCATCGTGGGCTGCCCATTTGAAATATTTTCCCTTGGCTAACTTAAAAGTTCGATTAAAGTTTCTAGCTGCTCCTATATTACTTCCATTTCGATAGTAGCGGATACGTTTATCTTTAAGAGCATATTCTTGACAAATTGATTCAGTAGCATCGGTTGAGTTATTATCGCAAATAATAATTTCCAAATCAGTTAAAGTCTGATTTAATAGTGAATTAATCGCTTCTTCAATAAAATTTTCACCATTATAGACTGGTAAGCCGATACTGACACAAGGTTTAGATTTACTCATGATTATTAACTAATTAAAGTATTACTGTAATTTTTTTTGATTTTCTTTGAAAGTAAAGGGGTTTTATCTGTGCAGCTTAATAAGTTTTATCTCTGAGTTTGTTTTGTCTGTAAGTTTCTTTTCCCTTCTAATTCAAACATGACATAAGCATCCTAAATATCGCAAGTCCTGTAACCGCATCTTTACCGAATTTTTAAATTCACAAGTCTTAATATAATTTGATTAACTCTGTATAAACCCTGATGTACTCGGAGATTGATGTTGATTGAATAATTTAACCTGTTAAAAATTTTTATGAAGTTTTGATGAAGTTTTCCTAGAACTGGCAGGTTAGCCTATATTTTGATACTCAAATGTGATATAATCATAAATTTTTGGGTATAGTAATCGAATCGTAGAATCACAGTGATGGATGAAGTTCCAAATAGCTGCAATATGGTTACTAGGAGCATTTCTCATGGAGGCGAAATATATACCTTACCCTGTTCCCAAAAACTACAAAAATATGAAGGTTTGATGAAGATTTCCCTGTTTCCTGTTCTCTGTTTCCTGTTCCCTGTTCCCTATTATCTGTTTCCTGTTCTCTGTTTCCTGTTCCCTGTTCCCTGTTATCGGTTTCTTGTTCCCTATTATCTGTTTCCTGTTTCCGATTCACAAAAATCTGTACTTGATAACCCATACTCCGCAGTTCATTTTGAAACATAAAAAGTGGTATAAAACAAGGGGCTTGTAACTGTTGGCTAAAATCTGGTATTATCTATAAAAATCTGGGATTATCTGTTTATGCTAGTTGGATTCAAAACTGAACTACACCCCACAAAACAGCAAAAAACGCTGCTGGCTAAACACGCTGGTATAGCGCGTCATGCTTACAATTGGGGAAGTTCAGTTATACTAAGTTTTGAAGTAATGAAATCATTTGCACCTCACCGATGGCAAATGTTTAGCTTTGTCTAGTTTTCAAGAAGGTGTTCCTGAAGAGCATTAATTGTATTAACAGCATCTTCCCCTAATCTAATAGTCAAATCAGAACCAATTTCACCTGTAGAAGCAGCTTCAATATTACCAAAACCTAAAGTATTTTTCACAACTTCTGCTGACTCTAAATCACCCCCTTGAACAATAACTTGAGTAAAACGTTGTTTGTCAGACCAGTCAGGAACTACATAAACATTGTAAAATCCTTGGTCACGCAAATACTGAGCAAATTTTGTGGCTGCTTGGGAGTAACTAGAGGCATTTTGCACAGCTATTTTATTCTCTAGAGGCAAAATTTCATTCACTTCCATCGGGTTATATATATTGTCATAATTAAACTTGTCTAACTTGATATCAAAATATTGTTCCAGAATGCGATCGCGACCTGCTTCATCTATAATCCAATAACTAGCCAAATACTGATTTCTAGAACTAGGTTTTCCTGGCAACATCACCATTTTTAAATCATCCCGCTCTAAGTCAAGACTAAAACTTACCAAAGCTAGCATTTCCTGAAAAGTTAAATTAGTATCAACATACTTTTGCATCACCCGAATAATTTGAGGCAACCTAGGTAAAACTGCCACATTAGTAACGCGACTTCGGAGCGCCTTTAGCAAAACTTGTTGTCGTTGTACACGACCAATATCACCATAAACTTCTTCTCGGAAACGGGCAAATTGTTCTGCTTGTTCCCCGTTGAGAGTTTGCCAACCTGGTTGTAAATCTATATTTAATTTTTGGGTATTGTCAACATAAGACATAGGTTGAGGAACAAAAACTTCTACTCCACCTAATTGTTCTACTAATTCTCGAAAGGCTCCTTTGCTGACTCGTACATAACGCTCAATCTCAATATCATTCAGAGTATTTTCTAAAACATTTTCTGCTAGTTTCGGACCCCCATAAACATTGGCTTCATTAATTTTGGCAAGACCTATTCCGGGAATTCGGACTTGAGTATCTCGTGGCACAGAAAGTAAACTAACCGTCTTATTCGTGGGGTTAGCTCGTACTAATAGTAAAGTATCACTACGACCCTCAAATACATCTGGAGAATCTTCTGCCACTCCTGGAACTTGGTCAATTCCCATAACTAGGATGTTTATAGGTCGTGAAAGTTGGTAAGGTAAACGTTTACGCCATAGAATATCTGTGGTAAATTCCTGGAGTAATTGAGTTATAAATTCTGGTTCAACGGGGGCAAACAAAGCAGTTATTGCTCCGAAAGAAGTAGTTATGGTTCCGCTCAATAGTAATATAAACATCCAGAACCACCATTTAAACCAAATAGGTCGGGAGTTAGTAGAAGAAGTATTATTCATAAATAATCAAAAAATAAAAATATAAATTCAACAGTAAGATGATGGTTGAAACTAAGACTTTATGGCTTTGGACCTTAATCTCGACAAAAATCTTCCTAGTTAACTTAATAGTCGGAACATTTGGGAAAAACTGGCAATAATCATATAAATACTCAGAATCAACACTTTAATAGGATAGGTTGGGAGTTAGTAGAAGGGCTATTATTTATAAATAATTCCTAAATTAAAATCCCAATTCCCAACTTATCAGGACTTACGCATAATTGAAGTCTTAAACACTATCTATCTATAACGTTATAGTTTTTGAACCCTATATATAGTGTCTATGCGTAATTTCTGTTATATTAGATGATGGTGGAAACTAAGACGTTATAGTTTTAGACCCTATCTCTACAAAAATCTTCCTACTATAGTGGGAAAATCTGGGAGAAACTGGCAATAATCATATAAATACTGAGAATCAATATTGTAATAGGATAGGTTGGGAGTTAGTAGAAGGGGTTTTATTTATAAAGAATTCCCAAATTAAAATTTCAATTGCCAAATTATGTTAGATGATGGTGGAAACTAAGACGTTATAGTTTTAGACCCTATCTCTACAAAAATCTTCCTACTATAGTGGGAAAATCTGGGAGAAACTGGCAATAATCATATAAATACTGAGAATCAATATTGTAATAGGATAGGTTGGGAGTTAGTAGAAGGGGTTTTATTTATAAAGAATTCCCAAATTAAAATTTCAATTGCCAAATTATGTTAGATGATGGTGGAAACTAAGACGTTATAGTTTTAGACCCTATCCCTACAAAAATCTTCCTACTATAGTGGGAAAATTTGGGAGAAACTGGCAATAATCATATAAATACTGAGAATCAATATTGTAATAGGATAGGTTGGGAGTTAGTAGAAGGGGTTTTATTTATAAAGAATTCCCAAATTAAAATTTCAATTGCCAAATTATGTTAGATGATGGTGGAAACTAAGACGTTATAGTTTTAGACCCTATCCCTACAAAAATCTTCCTACTATAGTGGGAAAATTTGGGAGAAACTGGCAATGAGAATTTAAGATGGAATTATCTAAGTCTATTAAGTAATCTAGAATCTGATGATACCTGTTATTCTTGCTGGTGGAAAAGGAGAACGTTTTTGGCCTCTGAGTCGTAAGCATCGGCCCAAACAGTTTCTTTCTCTTGATGGTACTGGTAAAAGTTTGTTACAAGCAACAGCAGACAGACTAATCCCATTATCTAATGGTTGGGATGGTTTATGGGTTGTGACTTCGGCAATGTTGGCCGAAGGTGTGGCACAACAGTTACCCCAGATGCCACAGGAAAATATATTGGCAGAACCAGAAGGAAGGGATACTGCTCCTGCTGTTGCCTGGACAGCAATAGAAACGGCACGTCGTTATGGGGAAGATGCAGTTGTGGGATTTTTTCCGGCTGACCATTGGATCGGTGAGCCAGAAGTATTCCAGAAGACCCTGGAGGCGGCAGCCGAATTGGCTACTAACCAGGAGGCTATTGTTACCCTGGGTGTTAAGCCCTCTTTCCCTTCTACTGGCTATGGATATATTGAACAGGGAAAAGAGGCAGGAAATTTTGGTGGGTTTGAGGTTTATCAGGTGGCGCGGTTTACGGAAAAGCCTGACCGAGAAAAGGCTGAGGAGTTTCTGGCAACGGGGCGTTTTAGTTGGAATGGCGGTATTTTTGTTTTTAGGGTGGGGGTGATGTTGGCTGAGTTACGAAAGTATGCTCCGACAATAATGAGTGTTTTGGAGGCTATGGGTGCTGAGGGTTATTCTCAGTTGGAGAAGAAGAGTATTGATTATGTGGTGATGGAGAAGACTGAGAAGGCTTTTGTGTTACCTGTGGCTTTTGGTTGGGATGATTTGGGTGACTGGAATGCTTTGGAACGTTTGGTTAAGGGTGATAATGTGAATGTGGAGTTGGCTAATCATTTGGGTTTGGATACTGAGGGGTCGATTTTTTATGCTTCTAGTGATGATGATGCCATTGTAACTATTGGTTTGGAGGATGTGGTTGTTGTTAGGGATGGGAATGTGACTTTGATTGTGAAAAAGGAGCGATCGCAGGATATTAAGAAGGTTTTGAAGAGTTTGGCTAATCATCCTAAGTTTAAGGATTTATTGTAGGAAGAAGGGAATAGGGAATAGGGAATAGGGAATAGGGAATAGGGAAGAATGAGGGAATAGTTGTAGGTTGGGTTAAGGGACAGCGCAACCCAACAAAAATTTATATGAAAGTACATTTTTTAGTTAGAGTGGTTTTCATTTTGGTAGACCACAGTAGTAGGGACGTTCCATAGAACGTCTTTACCATATTTTGCTTGTTTTGAAAAGCGCTATAAGAGAATATATTTTGGTTGAAAAAAATATCAGAATATTAACAGTAGGATTTCCTAACTTTAGTGCGTTGTGCTATATATGTTGGGTTTCGTTGCCTCAACCCAACCTACAAAGACTAAGCTCCGTATAGATAAAGATAATTGTAGGTTGGCTTCTGCTGTCGCTTAACCCAACAAAAATTTTTATGGTAGTAGGTTTTTTTTAGTTAAGGGAATATATTTTAGTTGAAAAAAATATCAGAATATTAACAGTAGGATTTCTTAACTTTAGTGCGTTGTGCTATATATGTTGGGTTTCGTTGCCTCAACCCAACCTA